>NZ_JBJJLN010000014.1:0-91313 GCF_046230725.1 Pseudomonas sp. KCJK9000
CGAGGAAGTTCGTGTACTCCTCTGAAGCTTCTCCAGTGCCATATGCTTCCTTCGTAATTCTAAGCCAGGCTTTTGCTTTCTCAATTTTTCCAATGGATCGATAGAAAACTGTTATGCCATAAGACGCAGTTTGTGATATATCATATGTGAGCTTTGGCTCTGGAATGGCCTCCCATGAAGCAAGAAAGTTAATTTCTGCTGTTTCAATATCACCTTTAAGCCAAGCCTCTCTGCCTGACGCTGCAAGCTTTGTTATCGATTCTTGTTGCATTTTGTTGAGCTTCATGTAGTGTCCTCCATTACTGTAGTGGGGGCTTGTATTGGTGGCTCTGTCCTAAGATCGCACCTTGGCTTCGGTTGATTGATCTATGCTCAAGATAATAATTTTTTGAGTCTAACATCCACTCCCTGACCTTGGGACTCTTGGCTCCATGTTTTCGCCCTTCTCGGTTCCACCATTTGACGGCATCCTCCTTGTGAGCCATGTCTGCCCTGCTAATATCGTACCATTTTTTGTCGGATGCCATGAATTCGGGCTTTCCTGAGTATGGATTATCTCGCAGCTTCCCTTCTTCACGCATGCGCTCTTGAACTTCTCTGCCTGTTCTTGACATTTTTCCTGGTGTACGGCCAAGATACTTTTCTCTCAGTTTTCTAGTTCGCTCTAATACCTTTGCCCCAACACCATCGGTTTGCTTGGGTGCTAATACTTCTTTGGTGCTTCTCTCTGTCCCCTCCCTGCCAGTTCGCTCAACTATTTCTTTCGTTAACTTTGCTGAGGCTTCTGTCGTTGCCCTAGTCGCATGTCTCACCACCTTACCAGCTGTGCCTGCATACCCTACAAAAGGAATAGCTGACAACAAAGAAAGGGCCGCGCCCGCATAGTCGCCCCGAGCAAGGCTGATGCCAGCATTGGCAACGTCAGCAATCTCGCCCACCACCGGAATCAGGCCAAAGATATCCAGCCCCAGCTGAATACCATCGAGTATTTCATCGCCTGTAAGGCCTTCTGCCGGTGTCTCGCTCTCGACTTCGGCATTGGCGTCATTGGCGGCTTTACCCGAACCCGGGGTTTCACCATTGACCCGACCCAGCGTATTTCCGTTGGGCGTGGTGGTCGCGTTACCGCTTCGCGGTGAAGGATAGAGCTCAGTGTAGGTCGGTATGTCCTCGAGGTCAGCCAGTTCCCTGCGGAACGCTTCTTGGCGCAGGGCCTCATACTGCGTTTCATCCAGCTTCAGAGATTTGCCCCACTCGTCGACCCCATCGGCGAAGTCGACCAGCACGTTGCCATTCCCGTCGGTCTGCACGAACATCTTGTCTGGGCCACCCGGAATCTTGCGAAGTGGCACTTCACGGGCTCGAACGTCAAGTGAGTCCAGTTGAACAGGCTGCTCGCTCATGGCATCAGTTCCCGTTCATCCAGAACAGATCGCCATGGCGAACCAGATGACGGCCCTCCGCTCGCACTGAACTGCTGTGTTCCAACGGATGGCACTTACCCTCGACGGTGCCGCTTTTGATGCCTTTGGCCTGGCCAGCAGCGTCACCCACGGTCTTTGGTGTGAAACTTCGCTTGTACACGACTACCGGGTGACCATTGGCGCGTACGCTTTTCGCCACACCCGTGCTGGTATCCAGCTCAGCTGTGACCGGGTAGGGCACCGGTGGGATGCTGCTGCCCATGGGGGTCTTGCAGACGTCTGGGGCGATGCTGATGACCGTCCATTTGGTCTGTTGCCGAGCCATTACGTTATCGGCCATATCAGACGTGCTCCCTGCTGCGGCTAGGGGCGCGCCGAATGATGGGGGCGTTGGGATCGGTTTCGAAACGGGCTTCGAGCACGCGAATATCAAGCGAGCTGGACAGGCTAATACGGTGCGTCATCGACAGGGTCATGGCATCGGTATCGATGCGCAATGTGTCGGTGAGCATGGGCAGCGGCAGCATTACTCCGTTGGTCATGCGCATGAGCACGAAGGGGCGATGGCCGGGGAGCATGATCTCGCAGCGCCCGTCCTGGCTTAGGGACGGAGGTGTCAGGTTGAAAAGCGTGAGATGTGAATCTGGCGCAGGGAAAGTTACCTGCTGGTCATCCGGGGCGCCGTTCCAGTAGCCGAACTCAAAGTCTTGCGGTAGCCCTGGCCAATGATTGTCTTCCCAATGCTGATCGTAGGTGCCAGCACGTGTAAGACGCGGCGCCCACGCACGAGCAACGACACCGAAGCCTGCAGGTCTGTAGCCATAGCCCCGGGCTACCTCGGCCATGGCTGGAGCGTCTAGGGGACCAAGGGGATGACGTGTGCGTATGAGGCGCTCTATCGGCTCATCCAGATGCTCGACCTGAGGAGCAGGTAAACTGGCGAGTTTTTCGCCGGTCTGCTCGTAGTGCAGTTTTTCATGGCGATGTTCAAGCCAACCACAGCCTAGCGGATTACTAAAGCAGACTTCATTGAGCAGGAACTCAGAGGCATCGGGGTTATGCCCATATTCGGGGTTGGCGAATTGGCTAGCGCCACCAAAAGCATGTTCCCAGCGCAAAGGAACACGTGTTGCAAGCTCTGGGTCGGTCAGGTGCCAACCGAAGAAGTTGTGCTGAAACTTTCTTGGACCGGTGAAGCGCAGGGTCTTGTCCAACAACACGCGTGGCGTTAGTTGCTGTCTGTTGTGTCGTCGAACCTCGAGTATTCTTGCTTGGTGCGCTTGTAATTCATCGGCTGTGAGGTAAACATCTGGCGCCCGCTTTGG
The DNA here is from genome assembly GCF_046230725.1 of Pseudomonas sp. KCJK9000. Classification (NCBI taxonomy): domain Bacteria; kingdom Pseudomonadati; phylum Pseudomonadota; class Gammaproteobacteria; order Pseudomonadales; family Pseudomonadaceae; genus Pseudomonas; species Pseudomonas sp. KCJK9000. The sequence goes on from NZ_JBJJLN010000014.1 coordinate 2,750, forward strand.
CGGTAGCAGCTCAGGAATTAACTGCTTGGGGCGGGTTGACGTAACGCGTATACCAGCCTCCCACGAGGTCGCAGGTTGCCCTGCAGGCGCATAGGAATGGCCGGCGACGATGACATCGCAGCGTGGCTTGAATGGCGCCAGGTCGCTTTCTTCAAGGATTGAGCTGCTGCCGGGATCTGCATGATAAGAGTCCGCCTTGCACAGCGGTATTGGTTCATCATCAATGACGGCGGCTCGTAGTCGGCCAGCACATCCCTCAATCGGTTCGAGTCGATATCCGACTTTCATCACAATTACGGGATGTTCGACATCCTGTTTATCGAGCGCACTGAAGCACATGACGTCAAATGGCGTCAGGTTGCGAAATTCCATATTGGGCTACCCCTTCAGTTTATATCGACATCCTTGCCGTTGATTTGCACAGGCCCTGTGGCACTGAAGTCAAAGTTGCTGCCGTTGATCAGCACGGTGCCGTCGGACTTCATCACCAGAGTGGCTTTGCCAACTGTGATGCTCAGTTCGTCACCAGCGGTGATGCTGAATCTGTTCCCAACTACCACCGACTTATGAATCCCTACCTGCTCACTCTGACTGAGCCCAACAGTCGTATTCATGGTCGCGCCTACGCTGACTTGGTAGCCCGCACCGATGGTCAATGCCTTGCCCAAACCGATGGTTTCCACCTTGGCCAGCGTGATGGTTTCGGCCTTGTTGGCGCCGATGGCCACGCTGCGGTTGGCGCCAATGCTGATGGTTTCGTTCTTGCCTACGTCTTCGGTGCGGTGGTCGCCGATGGAGACGGTTTCGTTGTGATCAACCCGCTCGCTGCGGTCATTGCCGACGAAGGTGGTTTCGTTGTGCTTGACGACGTTGTTCTGGTCCTTCTCGGCATGGATGAACACCTCTTGCCGGCCCAGTTCATCCTCGAACCGCAACTCGTTGAAACCAGGGCCCTTGTGGGTCTGGCTCTTGATGGTCATGCGGGTCTTGTGGTCGGGCAGGTCGTAGGGCGGGAGCTGGTCGCCACAGTAGGTGCGCCCGGTGATCATCGGTTGGTCCGGGTCACCGTTGACGTACTGGATGATCACGTCCTGGCCGATGCGTGGAATGGCCATCGAGCCCCAACTGCCACCGGCCCAGCCCTGAGACACGCGTACCCAGCAGGAGCTGAACTCGTTGTTCTGGCTTTCGCGGTCCCAGGGAAAGCTGACTTTCACCCGGCCCCATTCATCGCAGTAGATTTCTTCGCCAGGGGGGCCGACTACGGTGGCCATGTGCGGGCCGTCGATCCTTGGCTTAGCCAGTGGGGCAGGGCGCCATTCGGTTCGGCCTGGAACCAGCACGGCGCTCTGCTCGTAGCGGGTGCTTGCATCGACGCTGGCGGCCTCTTCCTGCAAGCTGGTGAGCTGGCTGCCTTTGTGGGTAACCGTGTTCACCCGCCAATGCACGTTGAGGTCGTCACGTGGGTGACCTGTCAGATTGAAGCTCAAGCCCGGTTGCAGGCGAACATCGTCACCCTCGACCTCGGCAATACGCACATCATGGCGGTGCGCGGTGATACGGTTTTCGGTGAACGGCTTGCCCACAGCATCGCGTTTATAGCGGCCTGGGTAATCGAAGTATTCGTACTCTTTGGACTGATGCTCTAGAAAGGGCCCGGCGGCTCGGTGTTCCTGGCGGTAGGCGGGGTTGGTAAAGGTGTAGTCGCGCTGCACTTGACGCGCGGTGCGCACCTGCTCGCTGTAACGCAAGCGGCGAAGGCATGGCATGGCTTGATCGCCACCGCTGTTGGCTTGGTACAGCACGGTGTTTGGGTCTGCCGGCTCTTCGCCGTCAAAGAAGCCCTCGTCTTCATCCTCGCCCTTGATAGCGCCATGGTTGATCAATCCGAGGGACTGCAGCCGATCGGTGATAATCAGCTTGTGCAGCTTTTCACTGTGCGCGAAGCGGTATACGAAGCCCTCTTCCGCCGCCAAACGAGCAAAGAATTCAAGGTCCGTTTCGCCGGCCTGCACGCAGAACTCGCGGACCTGATGGTCCATGCTGGCGTGCAGTTCGTACTGGTTGATGCCTTGGCGCTGGAGCATCAGTTCCAAGATTTGCGGCACGGTCTTTTGCTGGAAGATGCGCCAGTTCGAGCGCAGATCGGCGCGGGCCAGTTGCGGCTCGATGAGCGCGTCGTAATAGGTGCGGTAAAAGCCACTTTCAGCCTGGCTGAAACGGCTGACCAGACCGTGCACGTAGCGCACCGGGCGTTCACCTTTCCATAGAGTGAAAAGCACGGGCTTATCGAGCAGGTGGCCGAAGTCGATGTTGTTGTCGAAGCTGATCAGTTTCAGCTGCAACTTGAAGGGCATGCTGACGCCTTCGTAAAGTTCGAACGACACCACTTCGAATTCAGCGTTTCCAACTAAAGGCTGGAAGCTGTAATGCAAGTCAGATTGGCTAGGCATAAGCAATCCTTGTCCGCCGTCTGAGGTGACACATAGTCCGGGCAGGTAACCCCGCCCGGCGCACTCATGGGTATCAGGCGACTGGTGCTCGCCAATCATCGGAGCCACCGGTACCAGCTACGGTGTGTTCCCAGACGATCTTCCGATAGGTCATTGCAACCTCAACCAGCTGCGTGTAGTTCTCGTTCAGCTTGTCTTGGGCGTGGGGCAGGACAGTGTTGATGCTGACGATGGTGGCGTCTTCGAGGGTGGTGGAGAAGAAGTGCTCCTGTTTGCCTTCCATCGAGGTGCGGTACCAATTGACTTCGACCATCGGCAGCATTTCGCCGGTCACCAGCGCTTGGTACATCAGGGGCGTTGCCTTATTGAGTGAACTGGTGAACCTGAACGGCTTGTGAACACGTTGACCGCTGGGCTGACCATTTTGTGGGTCAGTGGGCGTGGTCACTTCATGCTTGATCTCCTGAACCAAAATTTGATCTTCATGGCCTTGCTGGAAAACATTACCGACGGAGTCAGCGGTGAATGCACCAGCAGTGATGTTGCCTTGAGTCTGGCCAGTGATTTTGATGTAGGCGGGTGTTGGCATGGCAGTTTCTCCTGCGTCCATGTGGATAAACACGCACACTCAGGGTGGCGTGGCCATCGGGAACGATGGGCTTGTCAACGAAGCAGTTGCCTCGTTAATTCGTTGAAATTCCTGGCGACAGGCGCCGGTCTGTTATTGCTGCAAGATGCCGTTCAGTGACTCCAGCACCTCGGTGGTAATCAGGTGCAGCCGGTAGCTGTAGACGCCGTAAGCCACCGCCATGACCAGAGCGGAAATGGCCAACGGGCTCCACCACGGCCATTGCCGGTTTAAGCGCAAGTTGCTTGGGGCGACGTTGGTGTATGGGTCGCAGACGTTGTCCGGCGTAGGGCCGCGTAGCTCGCGGATGATCCCGTGCAGCTGGTGTATCAGTGCGTTGAGGGATTCTTCGCCCTTCGGGGCGATGGCGTACTTGCCCTTCAGGCCCAGGCACAGGGCGAAGTACATGAACTCCAGCACGTCACGATAGCGCTCGGGTTCCTGCATCAGGCGGGCCAGCACGGTGAAGAACTTCTCCCCACCCCAGGTTTCGTCGTGAAAAATGCTGAGCAGCGGTTCATGGCTCCAGCAACTGGTCTTGCCCCAGGGCCTTTCCATCACGGCTTCATCGATGAACAGACACAAACCGTAGGAGTACGCCAGCAGCTGAGCCGGTTCGTAACCGAATTGGCGGATCTCTTCGCGAATATTGTCGATCTGGTTGCGTACTTGCCGATGAACATCCTTGATATTGGGCAAGGCATCCAAAGTGCGCAGCCGTATTGCCAGGCCGAACAGCGGGGTGGCGGCATCGAGCATCAGATTTTTGTAACCACCGCGAAGTTGGAAGTCTGGGTCGGCGGGGTAACCTTCAAACCCAGGCTCAGCGTATGCGTCCGGCTTGGCTTGCTCAGATGATGCTCTGCTGTGGCTATCTACGTTATCAATCGCTGCAAAGTACCCCGTGTCGCGATTTTGGCTGTCATGGCTAGCCTCTTTCATCTCATTCACTCCTGATCGCCCAGAACTGCAGCTCCAGCCCCGGGAACTCCCCTGCGACATGAATCCCGAAGCCATTGGCTGTTTTCATGCACGCCCACGCCGGGTCACGCCGGTCCAGCTCGAAGTAACTGAAGCCCGCGTGGAAGGGCAGGTCGCGAGGTGCTACGGGCAAGGCGTTCAACGCAATACCCGGCAGTTGCAGCGGCACCAGGTCCTCCAGCGCTTCAAGTGAGGTGATCTTGGCTTTCTGGATGAACATCTGGCGCAACGCCTGAGGTGGCAGATCGGCGCGTACGGCCAGGATGAAGGTGGCCTGATCGATCAGCCGGCGGTCATCCAGCGGGGCTGTCATGACGCCGTACTCCAGCGTCTGCAGCGGCAGCGAAACGGCGCGTGGTTGCAGAACCGTGCTTAGTGCCCGACGCAGCGTCTCCTCCAGTGGCTTGAAGCAGGTGCGCAGTGACGTATGGCGATAGGCGGGGTACTCCTGTGGCAGTCGGCTCTCGTCGGTGAAGGTCACAAACTCGCCACAGGCCTGGCTCATGCACAGGTACAACTGTTCGGGATGGGTCTGCCCTTGCCGGGCCAGATGTTGGAAGCACGGCCACCAGCGGTTCAGGGCCTGTAGCAGGTTGAAGTCGCGGATGTCGGCGATGCCGGATTGACCCGAGGCTCCGATCCGCGCGGCGAGGTTGCGCGCGCGTTCGCGAAGGGTGTGGGTGATTTCTTCAAGGAACCGTTGCAGCGCGGGTACGGCGCGCACTGCAACGCTGGTCGCATAGAAACCTTCATCCAGTTGCAGGCTGCCATCGGGGCGCTTTTCCAGAATGCGCGTCACAGCCAGGCGAGTGTAAGCACTGCTGTCGTCGGCTTTACGTTTGAGCCGCAGATTGGGCACAGCCAGGTCTACCTGCACCAAGTCACCGTCTACGCTGTGCGTGTCCTTGATTTCCTGGGTATGCGCGCTGTACCGGAAGTTGGCCGAGTTATCGGGCCAGCTCACCTCGCGTCCCCCCTCGGTACGCAACGGCAGGCACAGGTAGATCTCGCTGTCCTTGGCACCATCGTCCTCGATTTCCAGAGGTGGGGGTGGCGGCAGGTCTGCGGGAATATCGAATACCGTGCCGTCCGGCATCACGCCCCGTGCACGGGTGATGGCGACCTTGCCAAGGCTCAGATACTCGTCGTTCAGCTGCAGCTCGCTGAAGCCATAGAAGGCTGCATTCAGGCTCCCCAGGCGCTGATGCAGGGCCGCCTCGGCGGCACGCGTTGCTTGTTGGAGATGCTGCGGTTTGACGAACAGGCCCTCAGGCCAGAGGACGGGGTTACGTGAACTCATGAACGCTCCATGTCAGCGTAAGTCAGTGAAAAGGGCGTAGCTACAGGCGCCATCAGTCCTCCTCTTTGAGCACAACTTGCGTGTCGTTGAGCAATACGGACAGGATGATCTGGTGGCCGCGAGGGGGTATGCGCAGCACCTGGCTCCAGGTGGCGTTTTCCTGATTGCGGTAATCGGCGATCACCGCGACGAAGCGCGTTTCCGGCTCGATGGGCGCAAAGGGAATGAACTTGAATTGACCCGGCCGCAGCAGGTAGTCGTCATCGCGGATGTAGGTGCTTCGCAGTGCCGCGGCTGGGTCCTTGTACAACAGCTCGTAGACGCTGTTGCGCAGCAGCGAATCGTCGCGCAGTTGCAGGATTTTGATGGCCATCGGCGTAGCCACGGTTTCTGCCGCCACCTTAGTGTCGCGCGGCAAGGTCAGGATTACGGTGGGATCTTCGTAGCTACCAGGTGTGCTTTCCTCCAGGGGGGAGCGCGTAGGCTCATCGCCATAGTCCACGGGCGTATCGGTGGGCGACATTGCAGGGAAATTTTCCTGAAGGTATTCGTACAAGGCCCAGACTTTTTCGGTCAGCACATAGGGATCACCTGCACTGAGGCTCACGGCATACGGGCTGGGCTCGATGAGGGGCGCCAACTCCGACGCCTGCTCAAGGCTGTTTGAATTGCCATTGAGCGTTGGGCTGGCATTGATGCTGAACGCGAGTTGGGTGGGGTGTTCCTGGGGCGGGCCGATGGGTATGGAGGGGTCCATGACCACTTGCCCGATTTTGCTCAGCGAGGTGCAACCGCAAAGCCCGAACAATGCGCTCAGCAGGCCTGCCACCAGTGCATGACGCGTCATGGGCGTGCTCCTGCGATCAGCTGTTCCAGAGGGTTTTGTTGGGTGGCCGCTGTTGCGCTTTCCAGTGCTGCCAACGGATCGTTGCCGACACCTGATGCAAAGGCCGAGCAGATGTCTGCGACAACATGTTTGACGGCCGAAGCGGGTTGCGAAGTGTTGGGTGGTGTGTCCAGTAGCCACTGATTGAGTGTTCGCCGCCCGCCACTGAACAGGTCTTCCAGGGCGCGTGCATCGGAATGCGAAAGTTGTACTTGCAATCGATAGGCGCCGACGTGCAGTCGGTCGCCGTCTACCAGCCGCCTGGGGGCGAGGGATCCCAAGCTATCGAGGCTGTCGTTGAGGTAGGTGCGCTGGCAATGGTCAATGACGCAGAAGCTCTCCTCGATCCAGCGTATTTCGCAATGAATCTGTGCGACGGTCTGTTCACGATCGTTGATCCGCCAGGTGACAGCGCCGCTGCCGATGCTGCCGCCAGTGCGATCAAACTGATGACGGGCAGTGACGTTGTGTTGCAACTGATCCAGGTTGGCGATGACCAAAGTCAATGTGCTCATGAGCGCCCCCGGAACCGTACGACAGGGCTGATCTGGCCGCGGCGGTCATCGATAAAGCTGGTCCAGCCCAAGTAGGCACCTTGGCTGCGTTGCAGGCAGAAAGGCGACAGTGCGCTCTGCTTCAGGCGCAACTCCAGGTCATAGGCTAGGCCATCGCGCAAGAGAAAGTCGATCAGTGCACGCAAGCGATTGAAGTTGATGCCGCTGGGCAACAGGTCACGCAACTGCTCTTGATCAAGCTCGCTGATCACGATGGTGAACTTGCTGCTACGGGTTCGCGTGCGGCTGCCGACCATGAAGGAGCTGCCCAGTTGGCCATTACTGCGGCCAAGACTCACCCGTTGCTTGGCCGTAGTGGCAACCGAGCGGGTTTCGAACTCGCGGATATGCACCTGCTTGAAGTCGAAACAGTGGGCGATGATGCCAGCAACGGTACCCGGCGCACGGCTGCGACTGGCGATGACTCCGGCGAAGCTAAGCAGCCGGCTCCAGGGCAGCGCCGTGTCGCCGCGTAGCTGTTTGTCATTCAAGCCGAGCAGGGCAAAGATGTACTGCGAAAAGCCATCGGTCGCGCCCGGCTGGAAGCGGATGTAATAGCGGTATTTGCGCCAGATACGATGCAACAGGCTCAGCAGGTAGTGGTTGAAGAAGTCGAAGAAGGCCGGGCGCACGCCAATGCCGTGGGCGTGCTCGTACGACACTTCTTCCAAGTAGTAAGTTGGCAAGGGCGAGTCGGTGCCATGCAGCCCCATGAAGGTAGTGCATACGCGATAGCGGTCCTCTGCGTCAGGTATGCGTTCTGCCTTGCAAATGTCGGACACTGGAAAAGTCAGCCGTGGGTCGCTGGCAAGCCGCATGCGAAGCCGTGTTTGCGGTGTGGGCCAACGCGGTTCCAGGTCATCCCCATGCAAGCCGTGCAGGCGCTCCAGCAGCTGAAAAAAGTTGTACTGGTGTGCCTCGGCGAGCAGCTTGTCGGCTAGATCAGCGGTTGTTTGCCGGTCTGGATGGGCCATGTGTAGTGCTCGTTGTTGGTGATGTTGATCACTTCCAGTTGGTGGAAGGAGTTGATGCTGGCGTACAGGGCAAAGAAGTGCGCCAGCACGCAACCGAACAGGTACAGATCGCCTTCGCAGAGGAATGCGCTTTGATCCAGCTTCAGCCGTGTACGCAAGCCGCGTATGGGCTGGCCCTTGATCAGCCAATCCAGCGGCTCTGTTTGAACATCGCGAATGCCATCAAGGCGTTTACGGGTGGTGCGGGTTTGCTGGATGTCATGCAGGGCGGCGAAGTCATAGGCATTGATGACCGCTTTGAGCGACTCAGCCGAGAGCAGCGACAGGTAGTTCAGTGACATGTTGGAGATCAGCGCCCACTGCAACTGGCCGTCCAATACCGGCCGGTAGGGGCGGCTGGGAGCACAGAGGTTGGTGTAGGTGGCCAGAGGCGGCGTGACCTCGGAAATGACATTGATGTCACCTACGGTTAACGCCAGCGGAAGGTCGCGGTTGGTACAGGTCAGGTCGATGGAGGCTGTTTCCAGCTCGCCGATGTAGGCATTGGCGTCAGCGCGCACGAATGCGATGCGGTGCGTGACACCATCCCCCCGCAAAGAACTTTCAATGCTATAGCGGTAGTACAGCGCGGTGCGCCCCTGTACATGCTCGATTTCATGGGAGAACGACTCGAAGGCGCGGAAGGTTCGCAAATGCTCGCCGATACTGCCGTCAGTTGTGGTGCGGGTACTGATGACCTGATCGACGCTGAAAATCTCATAGGCATGCGGCTGCTCACCTCGGGGCGTAAGTTCGACTTGCGCGCGCCGGCTGGACAGGTCGATAGGTTCGGCGCTGTGGTTGAACAGATTTACCGCCGGGGTGCAAAACAGGCTGAAGTCGGCGCTGTCGACACGCAGTGAATCCGGTAACTGGCGGGTGAAATGAAATGTCAGTCCCACTTGCTCAGAGGTGTCATCGGGCCAGGCCTTTTCCAGCCCGGTTACGCTGAAGAAGTGAAAGCGCTCAGGAAATACGAAATACTCCTGCAGGATCCGGTAGCCGTCGAAGACGTTCTTAGGGTAGGGCAGCAGCGCTTCGTCTGGGCCGAAACCTGGAAAGACAATGCTGCTGGCTGGCAGCCGGTGCACCTTGTCATTGATGGTCACGCTGACCTGTTCGAGGTACTGGGACAACCATAAGTACAGCGTGCGGGCAGTTTGGGTATCACCGCTCAAATGAAAATCAAGACTGGCGCAGCCAAGGGTGTTCAGTGGTCGCTCGACCAAGGTGCGTAAATCGAGCTGCACCACCGAACTGTCGAGTGTCTGTGTTGCACCTACCGCATTGATCTCGAACGGATGAATATCCACCGCGGTGCACGTGCGAAACTCACAAGGCACTCCGTCCACGGGCCTGGAGAAAAGCCGTGATCCCCCTGGGATGCGCTTGGATTGGCTGAGCGCCTGCTTGCGCGGCGTAAACTGAATGATCGTGGCGCTGGGCAGGGGCCTCAGGTAGTTTGGCCACAACAACTGCAGCATCGGGTGCGTCAATTCTGGCAGGTCGTCCTCGAGCTTGAGCCGCAGTTTGGCGGTCAGAAACGCAAAGGCTTCCATCAGACGTTCGACATCCGGGTCGCTGCCACCCTTGCCGAGCAACCGAGCAAGTTGTGGGTTGTCATTGGCGAAGTCGTTCCCCAGTTCATGCAGGTAACGCAACTCTTCGCTGAATCGATCCTTGAGTGACATCGGTCACCTCACGCGGGTGTAGCGGTTGTGGCCGTTGACCAGCAGCTCCAGTTGCAGCTGCTGCGTGTGGTTGTTGACCTGCACGAGGCAGTCCAGCCTGAAATGCAGCTCCAGCGGGGCATGACAATCGGGCATGGCTTTGAGCGTTCGCACATGCACGCGCGGCTCAAAGCGCTGAAGTGTGCGGCGGATGTCTGCACCCACTTGCTTGAGCAGGTCGCCACTGCTGACGTCGTGCCCATTGAAGTCACGCAGGCCCAGCTCAGGGCTGCTTTTTGAGCAACCCTGGCGAGCGTTGAGCAACGTTTCGAGGTGGCTCTTGATGACGTCGAACTTCTGGGAAACGTTCTCGTGCAAGGAGGGCTCTCGGCTAACCGACTGATCCACCTTCAAACGATTGAAAAGACCAGTCATTGCGTGTCGAGCCGGCCGACCAGAGAGATCTCGAAGTTCGCCCCCATGTATTTAAAATGCGGGCGCACCGCGAGCGACACCTGGTACCAGCCCGGATCACCGGCTACGTCAGAAACCTCGACCCTTGCAGCACGCAACGGGCGACGGCTGCGCACATCGGCTGATGGATTTTCCTGATCGGCGACGTACTGTTTGATCCACTTGTTCAGTTCCGACTCAAGGTCCTTGCGTTCTTGCCAGCTGCCGATCTGCTCGCGCTGCAACACCTTGATGTAGTGGGCCAGCCGGTTGACGATGAACAGGTAAGGCAGCTGGGTGCCAAGCTTGTAGTTGGTCTGCGCTTGCAGGCCTTCTGGGGTCTTGGGGAAGTTCTTTGGCTTCTGCACCGAGTTGGCCGAGAAGAACGCGGCGTTGTCGCTGTCTTTGCGCATGGTCAGGGCGATGAACCCCTCTTCGGCAAGCTCAAACTCCTTGCGGTCGGAAATCAGGACTTCTGTCGGAATTTTGGCCTGCAACTGACCGAGCGATTCGTAGAGGTGTACTGGTAGGTCTTCGACGGCACCACCGGACTGCGGGCCGATGATGTTCGGGCACCAGCGGTAGCGGGCAAAGCTGTCGTTGATGCAGCTAGCCAAGAGGAAAGCGGAGTTGCCCCAGAGGTAGTTGTCGTGCAGCCCGTCGATGTCCTCGCAGTAGTGATAGCTCTGGACCGGGTTTTCTTGCGGATGATAGGCAGAGCGGAGCATGAAGCGCGGCCCGACAAGCGCTGCGTGGCGCGAATCTTCACTTTCACGGAACGCACGCCACTTGGCATGTCGGGGGCCGGCGAAGATGTCCTTGATCTCTTTGAGGTTGGGCAGTTCTTCAAAACTGCTCAAATTGAAAAACTCAGGAGAGGGTGCAGCGATAAACGGTGCATGTGACATGGCGCCTACTGAGGCCATGTAACTTAATAGTTTGATGTCGGGCGCTGACGGCCCGAAGCTGTAGTTGCCGAGCATCGCCGCAACTGGCTCGCCACCGAATTGGCCATAACCTGCGGTGTAGACATGTTTGTAAATGCCACTGCAGGTGATATCGGCTGCATTCTCGAAGTCATCGAGCAAGTCATCTTTGCTGACATGCAATACCTCGAGCTTGATGTTCTCACGAAAGTCCGTGCGGTCTACCAGAAGTTTCAAGCTGCGCCAAGCGGATTCCAGTTGCTGGAGCTCGGGTTGGTGCAGGATGGCATCCATCTGTTTGCTGAGTACCCGGTCGATCTCGGCAATCATTTGATCGACACGGTGTTTATTGATCAATTGATCTGGATCATGACTTTTCAGGATTTCGGCAATAAAGGCAGATACACCCTGGCGCGCGACTTGATAGCCCTCTTGGCTGGGCACCAACTTGGTTTCTGCCATGATCTGGTCGAGCAGCGTGGCGTTGCTCAGTGTTGCTGTTGTGATTTCAGCCGTGACGGTCGAGTTGTTTTGCTTGGGCATGGTGTCGCTCCGTTGTCTTAGTCTTCTTCTGGCGCCTCAAGCACCAGGCCCAGTTCTTCTGCCAGTTGCAGGCGCGCTTGCTCGTCGTTCAGCAGGTTCTGCAATTGCTTGCGGAACGCAGGCACGTTGCCCAGTGGGCCTTTGAGGGCGACCAACGCTTCGCGAAGCTCCAGCAGTTTTTTCAGTTCCGGAACTTGGCGGACTATGCTGTCTGGCCCGAAATCATTGATGGACTTGAACTGCAGGCTGACTGCGAGCTCCGCCTCGGGGGCTGTGCTCAGTTGCGAGGGCACAGACATGGCCAGGTTGACCTCGGCATCGTTCAACACGTTGTTGAAGGTGTGTTTATCGATGCGCATCACAGGGCGGTCTTCAAGCGCGCGGGTGTCGTCCAGGCCGAAATCGCCCAGCACCAGCATTTTGTGCGATAGCTCTATTTCGGCTCGTTCGTCGCCAGTGGCGGGTACGTACTTGATGTTGATGCGTTCTTTGGGGGCAACTGAGCCGGATGATCTGCTCATGGCTATATATCCTTGCTGACGTGAGGTCTATATGTAGGAAGCGTCCTACAAGTTGGCGTTTAATATTAAACGTTAGTTAAACAAGCATCCGGGGCTTGAGTGTCATTTTGCTAAAAAACCATGCGCTTAAAGTTTTGCTAAAGTCGAGTTTGAATATGTAACAAAATAAGTTCTTGTAAGTAACCGTGTTGGTGTACTAGGCTCTTTTCGCTGTTGGGGAGTGGCCGGCTGGTTGCTGGCGTCTGCGTGCTAGCGAATAAGATAGTCGTAAAGGGATGGCTGCCGTGTATCCAAATGGAGTTTGGCTTTTATTAATATTTTGCTCGGTGCCTGTATTGGCATTCGAGCCGACGGACTGTCCGCAAATTGTTTCTAACATTGAGCGTTTGGCATGTTTCGACCAGGCAGCGGGCACTCCGGCGCACACAGGGAGTCGTCAGTGGTCAGCGCAAGAGCACGATGCGCCTATATTGCGTCGCGTAGTGACGCAAGAACTGGAGCGTGCGCCAGGTGACTCGAGGTTTCGTCTGAGCCTTGCGCAGGACGAGGTGATGATCTGGGCACCAGCTGACACCTTGGCCTCACCTGCGTCCTACCTGGTGATCAGCTGCGTGCAAAACATCTCCAGGCTGCAGCTGGTCACTGCACAACCCATCGATAGCCGCCGTGTCAAGGTGCGCCTGCGCGGCGAGCGTGGTGCCACCACTACCCGGCCCTGGCAGGTGATGGAGAACGGCCAGGTTCTGGACGCCGGGCGAGGGCTGCCGGGCATCGAGCAGATCAAGCAACTGATAGGGGCTAAGCGCATTCACGTCGAGAGTGACTACCCAGCCGTTCACGGTCTGGTTTTTGACGCTCAGGGGCTGGATCCACTCATCGATGAGGCGCGCAAAGCATGTCGTTGGTAACACCAGTCATGGCGCAGGAAATTGTCCGGTTGCTTGCGCCCATCGACACACAGAGCCCGGCTGGTTTGTTCGACGTGGAGGACGAAACCTACCAGGCTATTGACCAGGAGATGGTCAAGCTGGGTGGGTTGCAGGAGGCTTCCATCGACTGGGCTTACATCGAAGAAGCGTCCTGCCAGTACCTTGCTTTGCAATCCAAACATTTGCGCATCGCCACGCATTTGAGTGCAGCCTGGCTGCGCAGCCGATGCTGGGAACGATGGGGGTGGGCCTTGGCATTGCTCGCTGGTCTTGTCGACCAGTACTGGGAAAGTTCGTACCCCAAGCCTGGTCCCAAAGGCTTCCTGGGCAAACGCAAGTTGGTTGTCCTGGTGCTCAACCGTTTGATCGAAGCGCTGCCACGGCTGGACCGCTTCACCTACAGCCAAGCCCATGTGGCGGCGGCCCAGGCCGCTTTGCAACGTTTGCAGCAGCAAGCTGGCGCGCAGTTGGATCAGGCCGTTCTGGGCGAGCTGAAGCGCCTGCTTGGCAAACATGCAGCGCTTGCCAGCGGCGAAGGCGATTCGCAAACGGCTACGGCCGCTGCAAGCATTATCAACTCTGCACCATTGGCCGAGGTCATCGCTACGCCAATGCCCCGTGTGTCGCTGGGTAGCGAGCGGGAGTCGCGAAGAGCCATGCACACCCTGGCTGAGCTGATCAACCAGCAGGATCCCTATGATCCTGCCGGCTACCAGTTACGCCGGTTTGGCTTGTGGGCCCATATCCAGGCGGCGCCTCAAACCAAGCAAGGCAACTGCACAGAGCTGATGGCCGTGCCCCAAGATATTGCCGGCGATTATGAAGAGGCCATCGCGGGAACTGCGATCGATGCGGCATTGCTAGTGCGAATCGAAAAGAGCGTCACGGCATGCCCCTACTGGATACGCGGCAGTTTCCTCGCGGCCACCGCCGCCACGCGGTTGGCCATGGGCGAGGTGGCTGAAGCCATTCGAGCTGCGACCGCGCGTTTCGTGCAGCGCATGCCGGCCATTGAGCAGCTGTGCTTCAGCGACGGCAGTGTGTTCGTCGATGACCAGTGCCTGGCTTGGCTCAAGGGAACACAAGGGGGGGCTGATCAGGGGGCGGCAGCCCCTGAGTTCGCCAGCCTGCGTGAGGAACTGGGCAGTCAGTTGGAGGTGGGTGGCGTGGAGCCGGTGTTGCTCAGGCTCCAGGGCATGCAGGCGCAGCTCCACAGCCCGCGTGAGCGTTGCCATTCCACCGTCATCGCCGCTGACTTATTGGCTGCTCGGGGCGTAGTTTGGCTGGCCCAGGACTTGTGCGCTGGTGTAGCCCGAGCGATGCAGGAAACCACTGCCAGCGCTTGGGAACCGGAGGTCTTCCAACGACTTCAGCGATATGCGGCACCACACATACAGACTGATCGGACCAAGGAAAGGGAGTGACGATGAGCCCATTATGGAAGCACCTCAAACGCTGGGGGTTGCCCTGGGTGACCCGTCTTGGTCTGGCCATGCCGTTGCTGCTGCTACTGGGTACTGGGCTGGTGTTGGTTGCCATCTGGTGGCTTGGACCGCAATGGATGTGGCGCGAGCAGCGACCCTTGGCAAGCATGGCCCATCGAGGGTTGGCAAGTCTGGTACTGGCGCTGTTGCCATTGCTGTGCTGGCTGATCGTGCTGCGCAGGCGCTATCGCTACCTGCAGGCAGAACGCAATCAGGCAATGGCTGCCGAACAGGATCGAACATTGCCATTTGTGCAGGCACAGGAGAGGGCGCTGGGCCAAGGATTAGCGCGCTATCTGGACAACGTGGGCGGCCGACGCGCTTTGTACCGATTGCCCTGGTACCTGGTGGTGGGCGATCGGCGCGCCGGCAAGACCAGCTTCGTCGACGGTACCGAACAGAATTTCTCGCTGACCCGCATCGATAACGCACAGGCCCGCGGCCAGCAAGCGCAAGCGCTGGCCTATCCGATCGGTTGGTGGGTCAGCAATGACGCGGTGATCATCGATACGCCGGGCGCTTTGATTAGTCAAGCGGCGCAGCCAGTTTCGCCTGCTGAGCAACTTAATGCAGAGGACATTCCTCCCGAGACTGCGGCCAGGTTATGGCAGCACTTGTTGGGTTGGCTAGCGCGCACCCGTAGCCAAAGAGCGCTCAGTGGCGTGCTGCTGGCTGTCGACCTGCCTGCGCTAGTGCACAGCACACCTGAGCAGCGCGTTGCACTGGCGCATGTGTTGCGTGCGCGGCTATACGAGCTGAGCAGCCAATTGGGCTCGCGTTTGCCGCTGTATGTCGTGCTGACCAAGTTCGATCTGCTCGATGGCTTCGATCAGCTTTACGCCGGGCTTGCTCCTGGTGCGCGGGAAAAAATGCTGGGATTCACCTTCAAGCTGGATGCGGTGGGGACGTTCGATGCCTGGTTGGAGGAATATGGCGATCACTACGAGCGATTGATCGAGCAAACGTTCGAGCAGGTGCTGGATCGTCTCGATACGTTGGACGAGGCGCCATCGCGAACGCGTCTGTTCTCATTACACGCCCAATTGATCGGGTTGCGCCCGATACTGCTGGGCTTTTTGAAAGAAACGTTGGCAAGCGATCGTTTCACTACGCCTGCCTTGGTACGTGGCGTGTACTGGTCTTCGGTCATGCAGCAGGGTGACGTGCTTAATGCATTCGTGCGTGAGGCGGCACAGCCCTACAAAACGAAGGCGCCATTGCTTGAGGGGAAGGCGCAAGGCAAGGCGCTGGTGTATTTCATCCAGCACGCTTTCGAACGGGTGATCTATCAGGAAGCCGGGCTTGCGGGCGACAACATCAAAGTAGCGCGCAGCAAACGCCAGTTGCTCTGGCTAGGCTCTGGCGTGGGCGCTTTGGCGGTATGTATCGCCATTGCCAGCTGGCAACGCTATTACGCTATCAACGGTGGCAAAGCCGACACCGTACTCGCCAAGAGCAGGGAGTACAGCCATCACCAGGTGGATCAACGGCTGGACCCGACGGGGCGCAATCTGCTGGAGCCGCTGGACCAGATACGCGATGCCGTATCGGTGTTTGGCGACTATCGCGCCGCGTGGCCGGGTGTTGCGGATCTAGGTCTGTATCAGGGGCGAGCCATCGGGCCTACGGTCGATGAGGCGTACCTGAGATTGCTCTCCAAACGCTTCCTGCCAGCCTTGGCCAGCGGCGTGATCGATGTCATGAACGCGGCGCCCGCAGGCAGTGAAGAGCAAATGGCTGCGCTGAGGGTTTACCGCATGTTGGAGGATCGCCAGAACCGCCGACCCGAATGGGTTGAAGATTGGATGGCCCGTCAGTGGCAACAGAAGTTTCCCGGTCAAGGGCAACTGCAACGTGACCTGATGCGGCACCTGAAGTACGCCTTGGTTTATGCCGACACCGATCTTGCGCAGTACAGCCAGCGCATCGCCGAGGTCCAGCAGGTGCTGCGCAAAGTACCGCTGCCAGAACGGGTCTATGCAAGCCTCAAACAGCAAGCTCAGGAGCAGTTGCACACTGGCCTGGATCTGCGCCATGAGGTGGGGCCAGCCTTTGATGTGGTCTATCAGTCATCTGGCAGCTCCAGGAAGGGGAATGATGTCTTGCTGGCGCCGATGCTCACAGCCAAAGGCTTCAGGGAGTACTTCGAACCGCGCAGCCAACGGTTCGCCGACCTGGCGATGATCGACCAGTGGGCGCTGGGTGAGCGCAGCCAGCTCGATTACTCGGACGCAGATCGTGAAGCATTGAGTGAGCGGCTGCGTAGTTTGTACAGCGCGGACTACATCGACAGTTGGCGACGCGCCTTGAACGCCATTTCAGTGACTGACTTTCGCGATCTGGATCATGGTGTGGCGATTCTGCAGCAGTTCGCCGGGCCTGCGACCCCTTTGCATCGGTTATTGGACACGGTTAGGGAAAACACCACACTTTCTTCTGCAGGCGCTGATTCGCCCGCAGAGGCTCAAGCGCTGCAACCGAGAAGCAGCAACCCCGAGCAACGGCAGGCATGGGCTATTCAGCGGTCTTTTGCCGGGCTGAGCGCCATGCTGCGGGTAACGGGCGAGAAGCCCAGCTACTACGATGAAACCCTTGGTGCCATCGCGGCGGTTCATGATTACGCCAAAGCGGTCAACGACAGCCCCGACAGAGGCAAAGCAGCATTTGAGGCTGTGCATCTGCGCTTTTCGATGAAAGGGCAAGATCCAATTGGCACCTTGCAGCGAGTCTCCACCGGCTTGCCAGAGCCAATTAATCACCAGGTCAGGAAACTGGCGGATCAAACGGCACAAGTGCTGAATGTCGAAGCTCTGCGCGAGCTGGAGCGACGCTGGGATGTCGAGGTGTACAGTTTCTTCCAGCAGCGCTTGGCTGAGCGCTACCCCTTCGTGGTACGGGCGCCGGATGTCTCGCTGGACGACTTCGAAGCCTTCTTCGGGCCTAAGGGGCGGCTGCAGCAATTCCATGATCAGTACTTGAAGGTGTTCTTGAAGGATAACCTCGAAGCCCTGCAGGCCGGCCAGCAGGGGCAATCGCTGATCCGCAGGGATGTGCTCGAACAACTAGAGCGCGCAGATCGAATCCGCGAGACCTTCTTCGATCAGCGCGGCAACCTGAGCGTGCAGTTCAGCATCGAACCGTTGGGGTTGAGTGCCAACCAGCGCACGAGCTTGTTGGACCTGGACGGTCAACTGATTTCCTACACCCATGGCCCGAGCCAGATCACCGGCATCGTCTGGCCAAACACTTTGGGGCAGCAGGTACGCAGTAACCTGACCTTGCTCAGGCAGAACGGCAGCAGCAGTAGCCTGGAATACCGAGGCCCCTGGTCGATGTTTCGCTTGCTCAGCCGCGGATCGCTCAATGGGCGGACGGCGACCAGCGTGGATCTGAGTTTCAGGACTGGCGATGGCGTGATGCGGTACAGGCTCAGCGCCCAGAAGGCCTACAACCCAATCACGCAAGAGCCTTTCAAAGGGTTTCGGTTGCCCCAAGGGTTGTTGCAGAAGTCGGCCCAACTTGGGGGCGACCACGCAAGCCGGTCTGTCGCGAGGTAGTTAAGGCAAACGCAAGAGCGGGCCAGTGAATCGAGCACTCGCTCGCGTATCAGTAGCAGCGCCGCCCAACGCACTGCGATGGCTAACTCAAACGGGTGCGCGCTCGCTAATCAAATAATGGGGCTTAGCGGCTTGAATGGTGCATTCGAGTCGCTACCTATCAAAAATGTCAGTTTCGTGCATTTCTGATCTTATGTAAGTTGCTACTTGTTGCGAAATAGCCCATCCATGGAGTGGAACCTGTGCCTAAATCTATCAATTCGCTCGCATTCGCGGGAATGATGTTGTACCTCCCAAGCCTTTATGCTGCCGCAATCGCGACGCCAGCGGCGACTGTGCAAAGCTATCTAGCTCCGTGCTTCGAAGCGGGTAAAAGTGTCAATTGTGAAGTCTCGGCTGTGGCGCTCACCGGGGAGAGCCTCGTACTTGCCAATGACAAGCAAATGCCTAAGGCAGGCGACCCAGCAATATTCACGTTAAAGCTCGACAAGCAAAAGATTGTCGGTACTCCCTCATACTTGGAAAGCAGCGTGCTGCGAAGCGCAGACAAGTTTGAGGGGCTGACCACCACGCTCGACGGGAAGTACGTCATTGCCATCACGGCCTTCAATAAGGAAGGAACAGCGCAGAATCCTTCGGCAGACGCCTTGAATACGCTGCTTTACTGGCCAGTTGGCAATCCAGAGAAAGCAGCGATCATCGTTCCATCGACCCGTGGCCAGATGACCAGCTCGCGTGAGTTACGAGAACGGATCGGTAAAGCGGTAGGCTCGCCTTACTTTCAGATTGAAGCGCTCTCAACCGCCCCTGGTGATCGTCTGCTAGTGGGCATTCGTAAGTACGGAATAAATAGCAAATCCGCAGATTATGCGTTCTTGCTGCTGTCGATTCCTTGCTCAATCAGTGAGCAAGGGGGCGAGCTTGGCGACCAGGTTGAGACCCTGTGGAACCTAACACCTGACCAGTTGGCCCAGGCGCTGGGAATGGAGGCCGGTGCGTATCCAGAGTTGGGTATTTCTGGTGTTGAGTTCGATCGCTACAACCAAGATCGCTTTTACGCAGTCACAAGTTTCGAGCGCGATGACAAGATTGGCGGATTTCTCTGGGTCTTGCCGCTTACCGAAGGCAAACCCGGTAGGCCACAGCCTGTAAGACTAAATGATGGTTCTGCGCTGGCCTTCATCAACAAGCCAGAGGGGGTAGAAGTGCTGGATGGTCGCAGTGTATTGATTGTTCATGACGATGATCGAATGAAAATCAAGGTGCCTGAGAGTAACGTGCAGCGCCAGGACCATGAATTTGTATACAGTGTGGTGACATTCGGGAACAAATAGTTCAGCGCGCACTGGCCGTCGTACACGGGGCATCTTTGTTCCGTAAGACGAAGCCGTTGGCGTGGCACCCCGATTCAAATGGGAATCTTCTATGCACGGGTGTGCGCATCTGCTGGAAACGATGGTCAGTTTGGGTGCTCATCGAAACCTTGACGGCGTGAGCCCATCATTTTTACCAGTAGACGCTGTGCATTCAGAGCTGATTGACTGGACTTACGCCGCTGACCGGGCGCCCTACTATCAAAGGACTGAATAATGCGCTCCCATATGACCTTTTTACTTCTACTCACATCGTTCTGGGGCACCCACGCGGCTGCGTTGGATGCTAACGAAGAGGCCGGTGCTGACGCCCCGCCTGCCCAATTTCTAGTCTACTCGGTAACCTGGCAGCCCACGTTCTGCATCATGCGCCCCATGACTGGAGGTTGTGATCAGGTGCCTCAAGCATTTTTGACCCACGGTATATGGCCGTACAGCGCGAGTGTAGGCGATCGTACCAACCGCCACCCGCAGTTTTGCAGTACCTCTCCAAGCTGTAAGGGTGAGGCTTGCGCAATGAGTGAGAGCGATATGAAGCACGTTCTCGCCAATGAGGCCTTGAGAAAGCTGGTTACCCGCGACCCTGAAGGCATGTTCGCCCATGAGTGGAGGAAACACGGTACCTGTTCGGGAAAAACCGTGCAGCGCTACTTTCAAGATTTCGTCGACCTTAGAAAGTCGGTCGTC
This sequence comes from Pseudomonas sp. KCJK9000, assembly GCF_046230725.1. Classification (NCBI taxonomy): domain Bacteria; kingdom Pseudomonadati; phylum Pseudomonadota; class Gammaproteobacteria; order Pseudomonadales; family Pseudomonadaceae; genus Pseudomonas; species Pseudomonas sp. KCJK9000. The sequence continues at coordinate 22,708 of NZ_JBJJLN010000014.1, forward strand.
ATCGAGAATCCGGCGGAATTCGACAGCATGATCGGGCGCGCTACGCCGTTCGCGAAAATACGTAAAGTCTTCCCAGCCAACACGGCATTTCGATGCTACCGAGATCACAAGGGCGAACAATACCTGCACGAAGTTTTTTACCTGGTCGACGAGGGTGGCCATCCCTACGAGCAGGAGAAGAATCTGCAAATTGGTGTCCAGTGTGCTGAGCAGGACACTTGGATTCCTCGGGGGGCGCTCCGATCCGGGGGTTGACGCGCTAATAGAGAATCCGATACCTCATCGGGTATCGGATTCCTGGGGTCAATTGGCTTATTCGAACAGATTCACGATGCTGTCAGACAGCGTGCTGTGCTGCTTCGACCACGCCCCGGTAAATTGATAGATGCCATTAGCCTTGAGATAGTGCTTGATAAAGTGGAAGTGGTAATCTGCCGCAATCTGGAACAGGTAAAGATCACTCTTGGCGTTTACATAGGTCGTGCCATTCTTGTCGAGCACGCCTGCCAACACCGCTTTGGCATCCGGCTCTGGAAGGGTGTCAATCTGTGCCAGGGGTTGTTCGGTCAGCACCCGTTGCCATGCCAATTGCGAAACTAACCGACCTGGTACGAATTTGCCGAGTTCGCAAGGTGTTTCTATCGCTTGTTTGGCATTTCGAAGATTGGCTTTGAATGCCTCATCCATTTCGAGCCGGCGCCCAGTCTTGGCTTGGTGGAACAAACTGGTCAGTTCGACCCAGGCGGCTTCATATTCCCTCGGGTTGTCTCGCTCGATCGTTTTTCTAGGGTCTGACCAGCACGGCTTGTAGCGGAACTTGACCGAGCTGAAGTCTGGGAAGTGCCCTAGCCAGCCGTGGCCCAGGTAGCTGGTTGCATTGGGAGTGGCTTCGAAATTCGAATTGGGCACGTGCTGGGTCAAATAACCAATGGTGCTGTTATGCATGGTCAGCACCGTCTGCTTCCAATCTTGGGACGAGCCATCGGTGTAATAGATACTTTGCCGCCCAAGCCCTTGTTTTAGCGGGTTCCAGGAGTCTGGGTCGTAGTCTGCATCCCAGTAGGTATTCATCACGTTGTCCAGGCCGCAATGGTCTTGATGCGCCCAGGTATCGGCAATCACGTGCGCCCGCACACCCAGCAGAATCAACTTGAACCTGCGCAGAACGTCCGAACGATCGGTGTCTAGTATCTCTGGGCCACCTGCGGCCAGGCTGATGATCCTTGCCAAGCGGTCGTCGTCGGTTGCGCACAGCACGGCGTCCTCGACCAGCTTTCTGGACAGTGCACTTTGCGGCCGATTGAGCATTTGCCCGAACTCTAGGTCTTTCACTGTGCCCGGGTTGTATTTTCTCAATATGTACTCGCCGCCTCGGGTATCACGTTTGATATGGCGAGGCAGGAAATCGGCTACAGCTGCGCCATGGACGTCCTCTCGGCTGGGCGTGCCTGTCGGGTCGTCGTAGTTGCCAGGGATAAAATGATAAGCGCACCATACGCTGTCTTCAGGATGTTTGAAGGTATCCCAATATCCGTGTTGGAAGGTGTAGCGAGGCTTGTCCATCTTGGCAATGATTGTGTAGTGCGCGGACTTCTTTGTCTCACTCACCAATGACCAGTCAGCGTTGTACTCGCCCTCATGAAAGAAGTCGATAAAGTTGGACGCCTTTGCAATCAACGTTGCATCGGCGTTGTCAAACCCTGCACACATTGCTGAGTGGAAAGTGCCGTAATAATGAAAATCCTGATCCATGCTGCCTCCCGTGGGCGGTTATATGATGGAAGTCGCCCGGGGGGAATGTATAGCCGCGACGCAGGCGTGATGTCAAACTGATATCGCTTATTAGTTAATGCCTATCTCTATGATTAAGATTCAATATATTGAAGTGTGTATGTGTGATGCTCGGTAAATAGCGATTCGCTTCGAATATTTCATGGCTTAAGAGGCGAGGGCCCCAGTCATACCCTCTTGAACGGAAAGAGCACGATCAAGATTTTCATGGGGCGAATTCGAACCCGCCTCAATGAGGCACTTCACGTAGCAAGGCGTTAGTGACGGCCCGCATGCTGCGAATGGGATGATTGAAGCAATTGCTCACGCCTGGATGGGTCGTGGCCGGTGATCTTCGACTTTTCGAAGCACTGCTCGATCTGCTCGAAACAACCCTCAATGACTTCCACCAGCCTCGGATCGAAATGCTGGCCAGCCTGCTCCCGGATAAACGTCTGCGCTCGTTGAGCGCTCCAGCTGGGTTTGTAAGGGCGGGGCATCCGCAACGCATCATAGACGTCGCACAGCGCCACGATTCGCGCGGCGAGGGGTATCGCCTCGCCGCTCAGACCCCGTGGATAGCCCGAACCATCCCATTTCTCATGGTGGCAGTAAGCGATCTGCGCCGCCATTTCAGTCAGCTCGTCCATCGCGCCATTGTGCAGAATGCTATAACCGATGCCGGGATGCTCCATGATGACTTGTCGTTCCTGTTCGGTCAGCGGCCCTTGCTTGAGCAGAACGTGGTCAGGAATGCCGATCTTGCCAAGGTCATGCATTGGCGCTGCCATTCTCAGACGCTCGCACCAACTGGCGGGCTGGCCAATCGCTGCTGCGATCAGTGCTGCCGAATCGCCAATTCGTTGGATATGATCACCGGTTTCATTGTCCCGATAACTCGCAGCTCGGCCCAATGCGCGGATCGCAGCGCGGTAGCTTTCCTGCAATTGCAAGGTGCGCTGCAACACCTGTACTTCCAGATCGAGATTGGCCTTCTGTAGGCGGCTGGTGGCCTGCGCCAGGCGCAGACAATTGCGCACCCTCAATACCAGCTCGGGCAGGTCCAACGGTTTGGGCAGATAGTCATTCGCGCCCAATTCCAGGCCTTTACGCCTGCTCTGAGCGTCGGTCAGCGCAGTAAGTATGATGACCGGCTGGCGAGAGCGATCCCGCCCGCTCAGGTGTTCCAGTATCTGAAAACCGTTAGGCTCTGGCATATCCAGATCGAGCAATAGCAAGTCCCATGAGTTGGTCTTCAGCCACTGCAGCCCCGCAGCCGAATCAGAAAAACACGTGACATTTGCCAAGCCGAAGGCTTTCAGGCTTGAGCTGAGCAAGCGCAAGTTAGCAGCGACATCGTCGACGACCACGATGCGCACATCGTCTGGAATATCAGTGAACATGGGTGGACTCCTGTTCCAATAACGCCGTGAGCAATTCAGCGAGTTCTTCACGGCTCACAGGTTTTGCGAGCACTCCCTGAAATTCGATACCCAGCATTGCCAGCTTGCGTGGCTCGCTACCTATCAAGACCACAGACATCTGCGCGGCACCGGCTGCGCGCCGTATTCGGCCGAGCAGCTCCAGCGGCTGCTGCTCGGGATCGCAGTCAAGCAACAGCACATTCGGTGCTCCGTGCTCGCGCGCTCGTATCAGGCATGCCTCCAGCGTGCCGTGCACAAAGCTGGTACGTTTGCTTACCAGCATCGGTAATTGGAGGACGATGTCCACATCGCTGCCGGCATAGAAAACCGTGGGTGAGGCCTCGTCTTGCTTGCATTCCAACTGCTCGGCATCAGGTAGCTCGATCCAGAAGCGGCTACCTTCACCTGGCACGCTGTAGACGCCCATCGAACCGCTCATCAGCCCAGCCAACTCTCGGCATAGCGCAAGGCCGATTCCTGTGCCCTGGATCGCGGTGTTTTCCTTGCCCAAGCGTTGGAACGGCTCGAACAGCTCGGCCTGTAGCTCAGGCTCGATGCCCATACCGCCATCCTCGACATACAGGCGAAGGGCCCCGGCCAGCGACTCGGCGCCTGCGCACAGCATACCCTCGGGGCGGTTGTACTTAATCGCGTTGGAGAGAAGGTTCAAGAGCACTTGGCGCAGACGCCTGGGCTCGGCCTGTACCCAAAAGTTTTCCGGTATAGGCCGCAGCTCAAGCTTGAGCCCGACCGCCTGGGCTTGAGCCGCCATCATTTCAGCGCACTCCTCCAACAATGGGGCGACTTGAACTGGTCGCAGGCTTAGGTGCTGGGTTTCTGCTTGCAGGCTCGACCAGTCCAGCAGATCGTCCACTAGATTGCCGAGGTGGCTGCTCGCTGCCAGGATCTCCTGGGTCTGGTCCCGGACAACTGCATCCTGCACGTGCATCTGCATCAGCTGGCCAAAGCCATGGATGGCATTCAGGGGCGTTCGCAGTTCATGGCTGATGCTGGAAATGAATCGCGACTTCGCCCGGTTCGCCGCTTGCGCTTGGTGGGTTCGCTCCTTGAGGTCGGCCTCGGCCAGCTTGAGCCTGTCGATGTCGACCAACGTGCCTAGCGCAGCGCGCTGGGCACCCACCGAAACATCGAGCATGCGACCTTGGCACAACACCCACAAAGAATTGCCGTCGGCCTGACACACCTTCAACTCCAACTCGATACGTTGGGTATTGCCACTGCGAAGGCTATCGAGCACCCCCTGGAATTGCCTCGCGCTTTGGGCATCAAGCCGTTCCAGGAATGCTTCACGGGATATCTGGTTATTGGGCCACCCCAGGCGCTTGCACAAACCACCGTGCAGGCTCATGCAATCGTCTTCCAGGTGATATTCCCACATGCCCGAAGTGGGGTAATCCATGATCAATGTCAGGCGATGCTGTGCCATGCGTCGATGCAGATCGCTGGTTGCCAACTGCCCGCCCATGGTCAGCACGTCGCCAGCCATCGCGTCGAGTTCTTGAATCTGCGATTCGGCACGCAATGGTTGCCATTGCCCTTTGCCAATTTCGCTCAGCATGCCTCTGATGTCGTCGATGGTTTTGCGTAAACGCTCACTGAGCCTGCGCGAACGCCGCCACAGCACACTGAAATAAGCGAGGTAGAACAGCACCAGACCGGCGATCATCAGGTAGCCGATATTACGATAGTGGGCCGCCAGCGCGTTGGTGGTACTCATGACCGCTTCCTTGTCGACAACTGCCAGCAGATGCCACCCCGTACTGCCAATCGCGCTCCAGGCGATCAAATGCTCTCTGCCTTTGAGCGCCAGTTGCAGGTTGCCTGATGGACTGTCGTTCAATTGGCTGGCCAACCGTGCGGTGTCGCTGCGTAACCTTAAATTGAAGTTCTGTGGTTTGAACTGCTCGGTGCTGAGCTTGTTTTGGCTTGGCACCTTGAGTAACTCCTGCAGGTCGAAATCGTGTTCGGCTTTTTCAGGCATCGCCATGATGGTTCCATCACGTCCCACCAGCAGCATGTAGCCATCCCAAGGCACATTGAGCTTTTCCAGCTGGCCTAAGACGCCGCCGATGGTTACATCGATGCCAATCACCCCTTCGAGGAAGTCGGCTGTGTAGACGGGCGCGATCGCCGACATCATCCAGCCGTGGCCAGCGGGGTCTAGGTAGACGTCGGTCCAACGCGTTTCTCGTTGTGGGTTGTGCGCCGAGTCAGCCAGATAATAAAAATTGAAGTCAGGTATGCGCATATCGGGCGGATATTGCTCGTCGGTGCGAAACCAGGGGTAAATGCGGTTGTAGCTGTCCCAACTGTTGAAATAGAGGCTGGCGATGGTCGCATCATGGCGTTGGATTTCCATGAACACGGTATCCAGCGTGGCCAGCCGGGCGACTTTGTTCAGGTCGTGGTGCTCCAGTGGGGTAGCCGCCGAGTAGAAAGAAGCTGCGCCGCCCACGTCGGTAGCACTGAACCGTGCGCCTTGCGGTGATACTGCCAGGGTTTCAGTGGTTGCCGGGGCTGGGCCCTGCAACGCACGTTGGGTCAGACGTGCGAGCAAGCTTGCAGTGGCGCTGATGTGCTCAAGTTGATTCTCGATGATTTGTGCATTCTGCTCGGCACTGGCGGCCAGGCTTTCGCTGGCACTATGGTCCAGATAGCCCAGTTGTGCATCGCGGATGGCCTGGTTGCTCAGCAGATAGCAGCCAACCAGGACCGTTTCTACGAGCACCAGCGGAATCAATGCGCTGCGCATGAATGCGCGCCACATCCACTGTCGCAACATGACACGGCCATGGCTCTTGCTCATTTCGCCTCCTTGCATGCCGACTGGCAGCAACGATAGTGGCATACAGACACTATTCGTTTTATCGCTCACCAGCTCAAATTTCAAACTCCCTTCGTCGACTCATTCTAGGAAACAAACGAGCATTGCAAACGTGTCTTTTCAGGGCGGAGCGAAATAATAAAAATTTCCAAATCGCAGTGGATATCCCCAGTTTATAAATCGCGGATGCAAACCTGTCGCTTTTACACGTAGATAGAAGGCTAAGTACTGACGTGGCTCAAAGATGCATGCAAAAAACGACAGATGTAACAAGATAATTCTCAGTGGCGGATTGACATCAAATAGCCACCTATTAGGCTCCACTTCATCTCATACCTCAGACAGGTGCCATCACCCAGAACTCCATCCCGACCGCCTCGCCCGAACCGCAGGACGCATGTGAGCGCTAACGACTAGCCATACACATAACATTGCCTACAGCGTTCAAAGAGGGTTTGCATCATGCGAACTAATCTTCCGGTCACTCAAAAAGAACTCGAGTTTTCAGCAGGTCAGCGGCTGATTTCCGCAACCGATCTGCACGGTAAGCTCACCTACTGCAATGACGAATTCGTGGCGGTAAGTGGCTATACCCGTGAGCAACTGCTTGGCAGCCCCCACAACATCGTCCGGCACCCCGATATGCCCAGTGCGGTGTTTGCGCACATGTGGTCCTACCTTAAAGAAGGCAAGAGCTGGATGGGGGTGGTGAAAAATCGCTGTAGCAACGGCGACCACTACTGGGTCAACGCTTATGTCACACCGATCTTTTCCCAGGGCGTGCTGACCGGCTACGAGTCGGTGCGGGTCAAACCTGATCGAGACCAGATCCAGCGCGCGATCGACCTGTACGCCAGGCTCAAGAATAACAAGCAGACCAGGGCTGTTCGCGAGCGCGTGGGGTTCTGGGTACGCATGCTGCTGCCGCCCACGTTGATGGCGGCAGTCAGTGCCGGAGTGTTCGAGCTGGCCGGCACCTTGCCAGGGGCTCTGACCGCCGCCGCTGGCATGTTCGCGCTGCAAGGGCTGGCCGAAGTGTTGACACGCAAGACACTCAACAGCATCCGCAGTGTTTCGGCAGGCAGTTTCGACAGTGAGCTGATCGCTCGAACCTACACCGATGAGCGGGGCATGGCTGGGCAACTGCAGATGATTCTGATCAGTGAACAAGCCAAAATTCGCACGGCGCTGAGCCGCTTGGGCGACTTCGCCAACCAGACAGCGGCGCTTGCGACCCAGAGCCAATCACTGTCCCGCCAGTCCGAACAGGCCCTGACCAAACAGCGGGACGAGGCTGACATGGCCGCCACCGCCATGAACCAGATGGCAATGTCGATTGCAGAAGTGGCCGTGCATATCAATCACACCGCCAAAGCAGCCGATGAGGTCAACCTCCTCACCCAGACCGGTTCGCAGGAAGCGCAAAAGACCCGGCACGTCATCGAGAAACTGGCAGAGACGGTCGAAGCTGTGAGCCATTCAGTCGAGGGACTGGCCAACGAAACTCAGACCATACAGCAGGCGGCGAACATGATCCGTTCGATTGCCGAACAGACCAACCTGCTGGCACTTAACGCGGCCATTGAAGCTGCACGCGCCGGGGAACAAGGCAGAGGTTTTGCCGTGGTCGCCGATGAGGTACGGGCCTTGGCTTCTAAGACTCAGGAGTCCACGCAGACCATTCAGCGCATCATTCAGACCCTTCAGGACGTGGCCAATCAGGCAGTGGCCGTGGCGCGCCAAGGGAGCGGCGAAGCAGTCAGCGGTGTGGCCCAGGTGATCAGCACGCAACAAGCGTTGGACGGTATCAACACCGCAGTCAGCCGTATCCATGAGATGAGCCAACAGATGGCTACCGCTTCAGAGCAGCAGGCCCATGTTGCCGAGGAAATTTCCCGGCAGATCACCAGCATCGCCCAAGTCTCGGAGCAGAACGCCGATATCGCCGAAAACTCTTGCGCGTTGGGCGGCGACCTGGAGAACACCGCTCATGCCCTCAACGCGTTGGTCACACGGTTCAATGGCTGAATCCAATCGGCAAGATGAGGTGAAAAAATGGCTGGTTTACTGGAAACCGTCGACAGCCGCACCCAGCTGGCTGGCAAGAACCGTCTGGAGTTATTGCTGTTTCGCTTCGCGGACAAGCAGCGCTACGGCATCAACGTTTTCAAGGTGCGAGAAATCCTGAAGTGCCCACCGCTGTCGCACTTGCCCGGTTCGCACCCCGTGGTCCGCGGCGTGGCCAACGTACGTGGCAAATCGATCTCGATTCTTGACCTCGCCCGGGCTACTGGCCTACAGGCGTTGGAAAACCTTGAGCAGGCCTACGTCATCATCACTGAGTACAACGGCCGTACTCAGGGCTTTCTGGTCAGTGCGGTCGAGCATATCGTCAACCTGAACTGGGAGCGCATTCATCCGCCACCCGGTGCTAGTGGGCGGCACAACTATCTCACCGCCGTCACCAACGTCAACGGAGCATTGGTCGAAATCATCGACGTGGAAAAAGTGCTGAACGAGGTGTCGCCGGTTGCGGAGCAACTGAGCGAGGCAACCCTTGATGCCGCACTTCGGCAGCAGGCCAGCTGCTTCAAAGTACTGATCGTCGATGATTCTTGCGTGGCGCGGCGGCAAGTTAGCCGGTGTCTGCAGGCTATAGGCGTTCAGGTGTTGGCCTGCAATGACGGCGGCCAAGCGTTGGGAATGCTGAACACCATGCTGGCCGAAGGCAAGCAGCCCCCCAAGGAGCTGTTGATGATGATCTGCGATATCGAAATGCCGGAGATGGACGGCTACACGCTCACCGCGCAGGTTCGCGCCAACTCGCAGCTGGCGAGCCTGCACATTGTGCTGCACACCTCTCTTTCCGGGGCGTTCAATGAAGCCATGGTTAAAAAGGTTGGCGCGGATCAGTTCCTCGCCAAGTTCCGTCCTGACGAACTGGCAGGCCTGGTAACGGCGCGCATCCGTCAGTTCGCTCTGGATACATCCCTCGGCGAGGCAAGTCAGCCATGTTCGAATATCTGAAAGATGTACGTGCTCCAGGCTGCCCAGAGGTGGCTTGCCGTTTGGCTGCCATGGTTGCGCACCCCTATGGGTTGAACAAGCTGGAACGCTTGATGGGCGATATCCTGATTCACGCCGACCATCGTGAGGGCCGTATGTGCCGAGTCGCTCGCCAATTACACATTGCCCAATGGGAGTTGGAGGTCATCTGTGCGTCGCGCAGCGTCGATCAGTTCAACCTTGCTTTGCTGGCAGCCCATGGCCAGCTGGCGAGTATGCTCGAGATGGACTGGGCCGAATACTGCCGCCTGGTATGTAGCGAGCACGTGGTTTAGGGGTTTAGGCCTGGCCGTGCGCAAGTCAGGGCGCAGCGCACGGCCAGGTTCACTCATCGCCGAGCCAGGACGCATTCAGAAGTCGAACGTCACCCCGGCATACAAAGCCCGGCCATCTCCAGGTGAATGCAGCGAGGCATCGGCACCATCAGGGTCGTACCAGACGTACTCGTAGTAGCGGTTGGTCAGGTTCTTCAGTTGCAGGTCCACACTCATCGTTTCGCTGAGCTTGTAGGTCGCGCCCAGGTTCATCAGTACGTAGCCGCCGTACGTGCCCTGGGCATTCTCACGCTCCAGGTAGTAGTTGGTCTGGCCGTTCGCCCAGGCGCTCAGTTGCAGGGCAGGGGTGGCCTGGTAGCTGATGCCGGTGTTCCACAGGTGGTGCGGTACGTGGTCGATTTCCTTGCCTTTGCTGGCGGGCAGTGCGCTGCTGGGCTCAAGGATTTTCGAATACTGCCAGGAATACGACATCCACACTTCGGTACGCTCGTCCGGGTGCAGGTTGACTTGCAGGTCGTAGCCCCAGCGACGCGTTTCACCGACGTTGTCCGACTCGCCACTCGGGTCATTCAAGCGACGGCTCACTTCGCCAGAGGCGTCTTGACGCCAATAGGCCACGCGGCCATCGATCCAGCTGGCTGGGGTGAACTTGACGCCGGTTTCCCAACCTTCGTTGATCGATGGGTCCAGGTCCTCGTTGCGTGGCGGCACCTTGTAGGCTGCAGCGCCCGTCCCGACTTGGAAGGTGCGGCCCCAGTTGGCGTAAACGCTGGCGAATTTCCACGGCGAATAGACAATGCTGAGTTTGGGCTGCTTGATCAGCCCGTAGTCGTTGATGTCGTAGTCCTGCCCGGTGATCTTGTTGGTGAAGTCACCACTGATCTTGTCCACCCGGTACGCGGGCACGATCTTCAGTGACTCGAAGGGTTCGATCTCCGCCTGCACGTAGGCCCCGACGGTGTTGAAGTCGAAGTCCTGGTCGCGGGTCTGGGCCTGACGCACCCGTTCCAGCGTGCGATAGCGTTCGCTGCGGTTCTGCTGCTTCTGCACATCGCTGCCGCCTTCCAGGGCGAAGGCGTGCAGCCAGTCCACCTGCGGCCGCCAGGTCAGCGAGGTGATGGCGCCGTACTGGTCTTCGTAGGTGTCGCGCTCCTGCTGTGAGCTAGTGCGCCAGTACTGCGTCCAGCGGCGGTCGTCGAAGGTGTTGAGGTAGGTCTTGGCCGACCAGGACAGGGTGTCGGCCAGGTCTGTGTCGAAGTGCACGCTGACCTGGTTCATCCGCCGTGTGCCTTTGTCCGTGGCGTTGTAGGCGTTGCTCATGCGCGGATGATGGCGGGCGTCGTCTTCGGTCAGGTAGCCCGCCTCCTGGGCTTCGGACTCGTAGTGGCGGGCGATCAGGCCAAGGCGGTAGCTGCCATCGTCAGGTGTGTAGAACCACTTGCCGCCAAAGCTGTAGCGCTCGGTGTCGGCATGGTCGCGATAGCCGTCGACCTGCTGGCGGCCGAAGAAATAGTTCTGCGTCCAGTTGCTGGTTTCGTTGCCCTTGGCCAGTTGCACTTCGCGGGTGTTGAAGCTGCCGTAGCGCACGCGCGCCTTGTTGTAGTTGCCGCCGGTGCGGGTGTTGATGTTGACGTTGCCGGCGATGTTGTTCAGGCCGTAGCGTGGGTCGCTGGTGCCACGCACCACTTCGATGCTGTCGATGTCCATGGGGAACACCGAGTCGATGAAGGGCATGTTGCCGTCGTTGGTGTTGCTGGGGATGCCATCGATCAGCAACTTCACCGCGTTCACTTCGCCTTCGCCATTGAAGCCGCGAAACGATAATTTGCCCGAGGTGGTGCCCTGGTTGAACTCGGTGAGCATCACTCCGGGCGCGCGGTTGAACAACTCCCAGCTGTAGGTCACGGGCATTTTTTCGAGGATATCGCCGCCCAGGATGTCCACCGAACTGAGCACGCTGCTGGTGGCCAGCGGGCCGCTTTGATTGCCGGTCACGGTGACCGCGCCGAGGGTGAGGGTGGAGTTTTCAGCGGGCAGTGTTTCGGCTACGGCCAACGACAATGGGCTGAGGTTGTACAAAGCGAGCACGGGCAGTACGGCACGTGCGGTGCAACGCAACGCAGACATAAGTGGTTTCCTGGAAACTGTCGGGCAGGGCTGCACACCGCATTCACGGGGCAGCTGTGGGCAAACAACGACGGCTCAGGCCAGGGGGGAGGCGCGGGGGTTCAGCTTTGGCCACTGTTCGCGTGGCAGCGGCAGCCTGTGGCTGTCACCGAGCAGCAGTGCGGCGGGCCAGAAGCGGGGGAACAGGTGGCGATAATAGTCGCTGGCCAGCAAGCCATGCCCGGCGTGCCCGCAACAGCAGTCGCCCGCCGGGTGTTTCGTTTCCGGTTGATCATCGAGTTGCGGCAGCTCGGCCTTGAGCTGCGCCAGCAATGACTTAGGCAGGCTCTGCGCACCGTGCAGGCTGCAGAAGCTGCCGAGGATCAGTGACTGGTTATCGATACGGGGTGTTTGCAAGGCACGGTCGAGGGGCATCGCCAGCAGGTTGAACAGCACGGCGAAGCAGGCAAACAGACACAAATGTGCGCGAGCACGTAGAGTCATGACGCCCCCGGATGGATGAGGCGAGCATTAAGCCGCATCCTGGTGTCGCTGTAAAAGGTCAGCGCTGCGCCACTTTGTCGCGTGATGGCGCAGCAGCTGAACCCATCACAGCACGATGTAGTCGCTGAACTGGCGGATGCCTGCATGTTCGCCCTCGACCAAGTGCACATAACGCCCGCTCACCAGGTCCACCGGCAAACAGTCGTCGATATCGATTACTGCGTCTGTGTGGGGTTTGAACCAGCCCTGTGCCATGCGCTGTTTGCCCAGGCGCTTGGCCTGGGCCTTGTCGACGGCTGCCACCAGCGCGTAACGATGCGCCTCGCCGAATACCTGCCGCTCATAGCCACCCAAGTTCAGGAAAAACAGGCGCATGGAGCCAGGCCCCGGTGCTGCCTGGCTTAGCTCGACCCGGTAGCCATCGACACCGTCGACTTCCAGCCAGGAGTCTATGTGCAGGCCCTCAGGGCTGCCGAACCACGTATGGCGCAGGTGCGGGTGCAGTTGCGCCAGGCTATCGGCCTGGGCAAAAACCACGTCATGTACCTCTATGCGTGCACGAGGGTGGCGACCGCCAAGCATCACGATGTAAAGCATGATCAATCCTATCGGGCAGCGAACAACGCGCTAGTGTGAACACTGCAGCATTGTTCGCCAAGTTCGACCTTGTTCGGCACCCCTCAGAGGCTGCGCCGCCTTAGTAGCGCCACTGCACAGCAACTTCCAGGCTGCGTGGTTCACCCAGGTAGTACTGGGTATTGGTCTGGTGGATGAAACGGGCGTAGACCTCGTCGGTGAGGTTGCGCAGGCGGGCGCTGAGCTGCACGTGCTGGTCCAGGTCGTGGGTCATGGACAGCCCGTAGACGGTATATGACGGTACCCACGCGGTATTGGCGGTGTTGGCGTACACCGACGATACGTAGCGGGCGTCGGCGCCGAGCTGCCAACCGGGTGCCAGGTCGTAGCTCAACCACAGGTTGGCTACCCGGTCAGGGATGTTCACCGGCGTCTTGCCTTTGCGCGAATACACCACACCACTGATGGTCTCGTTGAATTCATCGTATTCGGCGTTCACCCAACTGAAGTTGCCTGCCGCCAGCAACTTGGGCGTTACCTTGAACGAGGCCGCCAGTTCGATACCGGTGGAGGTCTGCTGGCCAGCTTGCTCGGTGGTGTTGGGCACGGTCGAGGAGGGCACCGAGATGTTCTTGCGCACGATCCGGTAAGCCGCCGCGGTAGCGCTGCCGCGTCCGTCGAGGAAGTCGAACTTGCTGCCCACTTCGACCTGCCGCCCGGTGCTGAGGTCGAAGTCACCGACCTGGCTGATCGACGCACTGGTCAGGGTGCCTCCCGGCGGCTCGGCCGAGGTGCTGTACTGGGTATACAGGCTGACGTTGGCGGTCAGGTCGTAGACCAGGCCCAAGCGCCCGGTTATGGCGTCCCAGCGCCGGTCCAGTTTGGCTCGCGCCACGTGGTCGACCACGTCGAAATCGATGTGGTCGTAGCGCAGCGCAGTGACCAACGACAGTTGGTCGGTCAGGCGAGTGCGGTTCTCGACGAAGGCCGAAGTGGTGTTGGTAGTGCTGCTGCGGCCTTTGCTCATGGGGGCGCCCATGCCAGGAATGTCGAGGAAGTGGCCGGGTGCGAAGCCATTGGGGTCAACGGTATCGAACGCACCCTTGGACAGCGGGTAATTGGTCTGCTGGTTGGTGCTGTAGTCCATGCCCAACGCCCAGTCGCTGGCCATGCCCAGCAGCTGGCTCTGATGGGTCAGCTCGACCTTGTCGCCGTTGACTTCCTGGTCGTGGCGCTGGCGGTAGCCACCGGAGCGGGCGATGGCGCTGTTGTCGGCGTTGTAGCGATACACCTCGAGGTTGCGGTAATCGCGCTGGCCGTTGTAGTGGTAGAAGGTATTGCGCAACTGCGTGTTGTCGTCGAAGCGATAGTCGGTGATCGAGCGCAGCCAGCGGGTGCGCTGCTCGTAGCGACCATCCTTGACGTTGTAGTTGTTGAACCGGTTGTGTTTGTCGATATGCAGTGTGCCCGCCAATGGTTGCAGCACCGGCGTGCCCCAGTATGGGCTGTCTTCTTTCTCTTCCAGGTATTCGATGGCCAGGGTGTGGGATAGCTGGTCATTGATGTCGCTCAGCAACGAGAAGGCCAGGTTACCGGCTCCGTTCGCCTGCCGGTCGATATAGCCATTGCTGCTGGTGCGGCTATAGTCGAGCCGAGCATAGTGGCGTGGGCCGTCGCCGGTATTGAGCGCCTGATTGACCCCGACCGATGTTTCCATCGTGTCGTAGCGGCCGTAGCTGATGCGTCCTTCGAAGCTGTCTTGATCGCGGCTGGCCAGCTTGGTGATGACGTTGAGGCTGCCACCTACTGCGCCACTGCCGTTGAGGAATGACGAAGGCCCGCCGAGCAGTTCGACCCGGTCATAGATCCAGGCACCTACCGGGCGTGCGGCGGCGCCGTATTGCAGGTTGATGCCATTGAACAGCTGGCTGATCTGCGCGCCATTGAAGCCTCGGTACGCTACGTAGCCACCCCAGCCGGGCGGTGCCGAGGCGTTTACGCCGGGCAGGGCGTTGGCCGCGTCCTGAAAGTTACGCGCGCCGATGCGCTCCATGGTGTCACGGTCGGCGACACTGACCGAGGCCGGGTTCTCGCGGGCGCTGAGGTTCAGGTTCGAGCCGCTGCCGATCGGACGGTCAAGGTCCAGGCGGGTTGCTTGATTGGGCGGCTCGGCGCTGGCGGTAACGTCGCTGGCGGGCAGGGTGAGGGTGTTGTCCTGCGCCCAGGCACAGGTTGCGCTGCCAACGAGCAGCGCCAAAGTGGTCATGCGGAACATGCAAGGCTTCCTGGCTGAAAGGGTGAGCGCACGCCGTTAGCCGATCAGACGGCATCAAGGCGTGGCGATGTCAGAGCACAAGAAGCGAGGCAGGCGAGGCGCGTGGATTGACCCTTGGCCAGCGTTGTTTGGGCAGACGTGGCGTGGGTTGCCTGGGTAGGAAGGTACGTGGTTCGCTGCCGAGCAAGGCCAGTAGGCCGAAGAACACGGCCAGCAGCGTAGCGCTGAACAGGCTGGCGATTACGCAGTCGGCGCCGGTCGGCAGCACAGGGTCGGCGACGTCCTGGTTGGCACTGCCTGTGCCGCTGCTATGCGCCCCGCACCAGGCGGCGTCGTTCAGGCCGGCCAGGCGCAAACCGGCCATTTGGCCATGCCCCATGGCACACAACAACGAGCCGAACAGGATGCTGAAATACAGCACCCAGGCGACTTTCGAATGTGTGTGGCGGGCCAGCGTCATGGGCAAAGCTCAGGCATTGGTCAGGGCAATCGGCCACGGATTCTACAGGTTTTGCAGTCTCTGAAAAGTGTGCGCGTGCAAGGACTCACTCGCCAGGGGTGTAGCACTGCAGTTTTGCGCGCTGGCCCTTCAGCTTTCGGCGTACTCCAGCGTCCGGTCCATCTGAGGGGCGGTTTCTGGCAGTGCTAGCCACACCAACAGCCAAGCTGCCGTGGCGATAGCGGCCAAGGTCAGGAATGCGGCATCGTAACCTGCCGCCTGAACCACCAGCCCGGCTATGCCAGGGCTCAACGCCGCGCCCAGGCCAAAGGCGGTAGTCAGCGCGCCCAGGCTGACATTGAAGCGGCCAGTGCCTGCCGTCAGATCCTTCACTACGATGGGGAACAGCGCGCCGAAAATGCCGGCACCCACGCCATCGAGCAATTGCACACCCACCAACCAGAAGGGGTTGTCTGACAGCACATACAGCGCCCCGCGCAGTGCAAGCACGAAAAAGCCAGCCACCAGGAAGGGTTTGCGACCCCACTGCTCGGCCTTGTTGCCGACCAGCATTGCCATCGGCACCATCACCAGTTGCGCGGCAACGATACAGGCCGAGGTTAGGGGCGTAGCCAGACGCAGGTCGATCTGCGAAAGCTTCTGACTGACCAGAGGCAACATGGCGGCATTGGCCAAGTGGAACAGTGCGCAGCACACGGCGAACAGCAGCAAGGTGCGGTTGTGCAGCAGCACCCTGAGGCCAGCGGGCTGATCGTGGCCATGGGCCGCGTCGCTCAAGCCCCGTGCCTGCTGATGATCGATGGCGTCAGCGGGCACCCTGGCGACGGCGATGATACTCATGACCGTCATCACTGCCATGAGGTAGAACACCACGACCGGCCCGAACAGATACGCAAGCCCGCCAGCCAGCAGTGCCGAACAGGCATTGCCAGCGTGGTTGAAGGTTTCGTTGCGCCCGAAACGACGGGTGAATGCCTTGGGCCCAGTGATGCCCAGCGTGATGGCCGCAATCGCGGGGGCGAATACCGAACCGGCCAGGGCGCTGACGGTCTGGGTTAACGCCACCAAGGTGAACGA
This sequence comes from Pseudomonas sp. KCJK9000, assembly GCF_046230725.1. Classification (NCBI taxonomy): domain Bacteria; kingdom Pseudomonadati; phylum Pseudomonadota; class Gammaproteobacteria; order Pseudomonadales; family Pseudomonadaceae; genus Pseudomonas; species Pseudomonas sp. KCJK9000. Next base: position 39,086 of record NZ_JBJJLN010000014.1, read on the forward strand.
TGCCATGAACGGAAGCAGCAGGCAGCTACCGGTCACTAGCAAGGCAGCGATGACGATCACCGCGCGCTTGGCCCGGGTGCGGTCGATCAGTGCGCCAGCTGGCGTTTGCGCCACCAGCGCTGTCACCCCGGCCAGGGTCATCACCAAGCCGATGCTCGCCGGCTGCCACTGGTGTACGGCGAGCAGATAGATGGCCAAGTACGGCCCTAACCCATCGCGTACATCGGCCAGGAAAAAGTTCAGCCAGTCGAGTGCGCGGCTGTGCGCGGCACTTTGCTTAATAGCGTCCAAGTCTGCGCCTCGATCGGGCATACGCACCGTGTTTGACTAACGTGCCGGGCTTAACCGACGTGCAGCCGGTTGCGACCTTCCTGCTTGGCGACATAGAGCGCGCGATCAGCCCTTTCCAACAGCGATGACACCAGGTCTGGCTGGCTTGCGCTGATGCAGGCTATACCGATACTCACGGTCACCTGTGAGAAAGGACTGTCCGGGTGAGCGATAGGTTCCAGCGCCAGGCGTTCAAGCATGCCTTTGGCAATCATGGTTGCGCCCGCGCAGTCTGTATCGGGCAGTATGGCGGCCAGTTCTTCGCCGCCATACCGTGCAAGCAGGTCATTGGGCCGGCGCAAGCAGCCGGCCAGCGTCGTGGCCACACGCTTGAGGCACACATCACCTGCTGGATGGCCGAGGCTATCGTTGTAGCGCTTGAAGTAATCGATATCGATCATCAGCAAGGCCAGGCTTGCATGGCTGCGTTGTACCCTGCTGGTTTCCTTGGCCAGGGTTTCGTCGAAAAAGCGCCGGTTGGCCACCCCAGTCAGGGCATCGTGTTTGGCCAGGCGCTCCAGCTGTTGATTGGAGTCGAGCAGGCGCTGCTGGGTGATGAGCAATTCGCTTTCGGCCTCACTGCGCCGGCGCATTGCCCGGATCAGCAACCCGCCGATGCCCCCCGTCAGCCCTAGCAACCCGCACACCACCAGTACTGACAGCTCAGTTTCCAACCGCCACCCGGCCAGTGACTCGTCCTTGCCCAGTGCCACGGTGGTCACCAGCGGCTGGCTATCGCTCTTGCGAAACGCATACAAGCGGGCAACGCCGTCCAGGCTGGAGTTGTATGACGCCGTGCCGACGGAACGGTCCACCAGGTATTTGGCGTACAGGGGCGAGCGTGAAAAGTTGCGGCCCATGTCCTGCTCGCGGAAGGGGTAGCGCACCAGTAGCGCACCATCGGTATGGGTTAGCCCAATGGCACCGTCCTGGCCCACGTTGATTTGGCCGAACAGGCGCAGGAAGTTCTCAACCCCCAGGGTCACCGCCACGACCCCGGCGAACTGCCCATGGGCATCGTCGAAGCGCCGGCTGATGGTGATCACCCACTCATGGTTGGAGCGGCTGCGAATCGGCATGCCGATGAATGGCTCGCGCGAGGGGTCGTCGCGGTGGTGGATGAAATAGGCTCGGTCGCTGCTGTTGGCGCCTGCCGGAATGGGGCGATTGGAGGCCATGAGCCAACTGCCGTCGCGACCGTAAACGGTAATGCCGCTCAACTGTGGCATCAGTGGCTGCTGGCTGACTACCAGTTGCCGGAGCCGCTCGATTTGTTGGGGGCCGCTACCTTCGGTTTCCAGGCGCTCGACCAGGCCTAGCAGGATCACCGAGCTTTGCCGCACGATACCGTCTGCATAGGTGGAAAGGGCCTGGGTCAAGTTCAGAGCATGGACGTTGGCTTCCTCCAATGCTCGCTCTCGCGAAGCGACGACCTTCCATAAGGTCAATGAAGCGAGGGAACAACCAATCACTGACAACAGCAGAACGACTAGGTGAATATCTCGCTTCACGGTGATTCCTGATGTAAGTCCATTTCAGGGGTGGCGCATTGCTATATTTGAGCGCCCAATCCGCCCGTTGTGCAACTAGTTACGGTTTATCGCTTCAGCCCCCGTGGAGGGTTCGGGTGCCTGCAACCTATCGATGACGCTGTGTGCCAGTGCGTGATACAACGAAACCGGCGATATCCAGCCTGAAATACCGGTTGCCAACAGCGTGGTCGCCAACATCGGGATTGCCAAGTCCGGGCTGTGGGTGAGTTCGAGCACGATCACCGAAGCGGTCAGCGGTGAACGGGTCACACCGGCCAGGTAGGCGCCCATCCCCAATAGCGCACACGCCTGCGGGTCGACGTCAGGGAGCAAGCCCAGCAGCGGTGCGAAGGCCGCCCCGATACTCAGTGACGGTGAAAACAGGCCGCCGGGGATGCCGGCAAGGTAAGACGCGACATTGGCCAGGAATTTCCAGAGCAGAAACGTAGGGTCGGTAATAGGTTGCGCTTCGAGCAGTCTGCGGGTTTCTTCATACCCTGTACCGAATACATGGTTGCCCGAGATCACGCCGAGTACAGCCAGCACCAGCCCGCAAACGGCAGCGAAGCGCACTGGATAGCGCCCGCGCAGTGCACACATACGGCCCAGGATGCCCTTGTTGGATGGCAGCACCAGCTTGGCGTACAACCCACCCAGAACGCCTCCCAATACCGCGCACGCAGGGACCACGATCCACCCCCAACCGATGGGCAGGCGCCCGCCGATCTGGCCGAAATAGGCATATTGGCCCAACACCCCTAGGGTCACGATGCCGCCGATCAGTACTGCCGTGAGCACCAGCCCGCTGAAGCGTTGTTCGAAGGTCCGGCTGAGTTCTTCGATGGCAAACACGACCCCGGCCAATGGCGTGTTGAACGCGGCCGCGATGCCCGCAGCGCCACCCGCCAGGATCAGGCCAGCCAGGGTGCGCCGCCCATGCAGCCCAAGGCGGCGGCCAAAGGCATAGAGCACGGCAGCGCCGATATGCACGGTCGGGCCCTCTCTGCCTACCGAACCACCGACTGTCAGCGCGCCAAGGGTCAGTAACATGCGCGCGCCCGCCACAGGCAGTGACAGCAAGCGCGCTCGCAACCGACCGGAGGGCAACTCCAGCGCCGCAATGACCTGCGGGATACCGCTGCCTTTGGCATTCTCGAACCAGCGGTGGGTCAGCCATGCGAGCAAGGCAAACCCCGCAGGGGTGACCACCAGTGGGGACCAGGGAGCCCATTCCAGCAGTTGTTTGAACGATGCGAATGCAGCGTCGGCCAGCCAGGCGAACGCCAGGGCCGTCAGCCCAACCAGCAATGCACCGATCCAGAACGCCAGACGTTGACGCCAGGCTCGCCAGGTCGTTTGGGCCCAGGATGAGGGTAGCGGGGAGGGCGTGAGTTGAGGCATCGGACGCACAGATTGGTTTGAAGGCTGAAGTATGGTCGATTTCACCGTTCGATCCCACCTGCAGCTGTTTTCGCCGACTTCAGATTCCCTTCAGATTCGCCCCAGATAATCCTCCCATCGCACCCAGTTGGGGGATTTTCATGAGCCAGATTCAATGGAGCAGCCTGCTCCCGTTAGCGATCGGTACCCATTCCGATCACCATGCCCGCTTATCGCTTCACTCTGTTGGAGACCCTGGCCGCCCAGGCCTGGAGCACTTCATCCACCAATGCTTTGCCACAGCGCACCACGCTGACGTGCAGCATTACCTGCCCGAACTGCTGGCCTTGCACGATAGCCACGGGCAACTGGTAGCCGCCGCTGGCGTGCGCCTGGCCGCGCAGGGCCCGTTGTTTCTCGAGCGGTATCTTGACCAGCCGCTGGAGGTGCAGGTGTCTCGCATAGCCGGCACCGAGCTGCCCCGCACTGGCATGGTCGAGGTCGGCAACCTGGCATCGCTCAGCGCCGGTAGCGCACGCATCATGATCATTGCCGTGACCTGGTTGCTGGCTGCGCGCGGCTTGCAATGGGTGGCCTTCACCGGCGCCGCCACGCTGATCAACAGTTTCCAGCGGCTGGGGCTGGTGCCGACGGTATTGGCCCCGGCCGACCCCGAGCGCCTGCAGGGGCAGGTCGATCAATGGGGTACCTATTACGACCAACACCCCCAGGTGTTCGCCGGCAATATCGGCTACGGCTACGATGCCTTGAGCCGAGCCGGCGTGTTCCAACGCCTGGGCTTTCCCGCCCGTGCCGAGGAGGCAGGCCATGCCGCATGAGTTGCAGCAATTTCGGCAACGGTTGGGCGAATATGCAGCCGATCATGTCGAGGCGGTGGCGGTGCAAGGCCAAACGCACCGCTATACCTATCAGCAGTTGCTCGGCGAAGTCGGGCTGCGCACCCATGCCATGCATGGGCAACCGGCAGGTGCCTTGGTGTTGGCACTGGACAACGGCCCAGATCTGTTGTTCTGGGACTTGGCCGCGCTGTTCGCTGAACGCCCTTGCGTGATCGTGCCGTCGTTCTTCAGCGCCGCCCAGTTCGACCACTGCATCAACCAAAGCGGTGCATCGGTTGTGTTGTGTACGCCGCGGTGGGCGGCGCAATTGGCGGGCAAGGGCTTTGTAGAGCAAGGCGAGTTTTGGGTCCGGGAGGCTTCGAGCCGGGTTGCTTTACCGGTCGGCACCGCCAAGGTTACCTACACCTCTGGCAGTACCGGCAGCCCGAAAGGGGTGTGCCTGAGCGCGGGCAGCCTATTGCGAGTAGCACGGGAGCTGGAAGCTGCCAGCCGTCCCACTTCCCCACAACGGTACCTGGCGGTACTGCCTCTGGGGGTGTTGTTGGAAAACCTGGGTGTGTACGCCGCGCTCATGGCTGGGGCCTGTGTGCAGCTTTACCCGCAGGAGCAGCTAGGCATGGGCGGTGCCAGCCAAGTGGATTTCAAGCGCCTTCTGGGCGCCATTGCCCTCAGTGGCGCACAGAGCTTGATCCTGGTACCGCAGCTGCTGCTGGGGGTGGTCACGGCCATCGAACGCGGGCTGATGCAGGTAGGCCAGTTGCGCTTCGTTGCGGTGGGAGGGGCGCGGGTCTCGCCCAGCTTGCTGGCGCGGGCGCAGGCGGTGGGCTTGCCGGTGTTCGAGGGCTATGGGTTGTCCGAATGCGCTTCTGTCGTGGCGTTGAACCGTCCGGGGGCGATGCGCCCTGGCAGCGTCGGCAAACCACTGCCCCATGTTCAAGTGCGCATTGCCGAGGATGGTGAGGTGCTGGTTGCCGGCTCGACCTTGCTGGGTTACCTGGAAGACGCCCCTGTCACTCAGGCATGGTGGGCCACCGGCGATCTCGGGCACCTGGACGCAGACGGCTATCTATACCTCGATGGGCGCAAGAAGCACCAGTTCATCACCAGCTTCGGGCGCAACGTCAACCCAGAATGGGTCGAGTCCGAGTTGACCCAGGGCGGTGTGATCGCTCAGGCGTTCGTGCATGGCGAAGCCTTGCCGCGCAACGTGGCACTGCTGTGGCCGCTGGACCCTAACCTCAGTGATCTTGCCATTGACCAAGCCGTGCAGCGTTGCAACGCGCAACTGCCTGATTACGCCCAGGTGCATGCCTGGCACCGCTTGCCGGCGCCCCTGAGCCAGCAAGACGAAACCTTGACCGCCAACGGACGCCCGCGACGCCAGGCGATCTTCAAGCGTTACCAAACCCTGTTATCCGACCCTCTCAAGTGAGGTACGCCATGTCCTTTTTCGACACGCTGCAAACTCAAACGGCCCAAGAGCGTCAGGCGTTGTTCGCCGTACCGGTCATCCGTGATGCCCTGGCTGGCAAGGTCAGCCTGGACAGTTACATCGCCTTCCTGACCCAGGCCTACTACCACGTTCGTCACACCGTGCCGCTGATGATGGCCTGTGGTGCGCGCTTGCCGTCGCGGCTGGAATGGCTGCGCGGCGCGGTGTGCGAGTACATAGAGGAAGAGTACGGCCATGAGCAGTGGATTCTCAATGACATCAAAGCCTGTGGCGGTGACTGGGAGGCGGTGCGTGATGGCCGTCCGGCGATGCCGATCGAACTGATGGTCGCCTACTTGTACGACTTGATCGCCCGGGGCAACCCGGTCGGGCTGTTCGGCATGGTCAATGTGCTCGAAGGCACCAGCATCGCCCTGGCCACCCAGGCCGCAGGTACTATCCAGAGCACCTTGGCGCTGCCTAACCAGGCGTTCAGTTACCTCAGCTCGCACGGTGCGCTCGACCAGGATCACATGGTGACTTACAAGCAACTGATGGATCGCCTCGAAGACCGCGCAGACCAACAGGCGGTTATCCACGCCGCCAAAATCGTCTATCGCTTGTACACCGATATGTTCCAGGGTTTGCCGCGAGCCGGGCAGCAAGAGGTGCGCCATGCGATTGCCTGAGTCCGTAGTGGTCCTTACCGGCGCCAGTGGTGGCATCGGGTTGGAATTGGCCGAGCAGTTGTGTGCTGCGGGCGCTCAGGTGCTGGCGGTCAGTCGGCACATCGGCGAGCTTGCAGGCCTGATGAAGCGCTACCCCGGTCGCCTGCGTTGGCAAGAAGCCGACCTGCGTTGTGCCGCCGGCCGCGGTGAGGTGATAGCCCGCGCCCGCGAGATGGGTAATGTCAACGTATTGATCAATGCGGCCGGGGTGAACCGCTTCGCGCTGCTAGACCAGTTGGACGAGCACGCGCTCGATGAGTTGCTGGACATCAACCTGAAGGCGCCGTTGCAGCTCACGCGCGCGTGCCTACCGCTTTTGCGTGCCCAGCCCAAAGCACTGGTGGTCAATGTTGGCTCGACCTATGGCTCGATCGGCTATCCCGGTTATGCCACCTACTGTGCCAGCAAGTTTGCCTTGCGCGGGTTCTCAGAGGCGCTGCGCCGCGAGCTGGCCGACACCACGGTCGATGTTCTGTATGCCGCCCCTCGGGCAACCCGTACCTCGATGAACAGCAGTGCTGCGACAGCGCTGAACCAAGCGCTGAAGGTCGGCATGGATGATCCGGCGGATGTTGCGCGGGCGGTGCTCGAAGCGGTGCAGTCTGAACGTAGCGAGCTGTACCTGGGGTGGCCGGAAAAGCTGTTCGTGCGCATCAACGGCATGTTGCCAGGGGTGGTCGACCGCGCCCTGCGCAAACAACTGCCGGTCATTCGTCGTTATATTGGTAGCCACTCGAAGGAGTCGATCAAATGAAGCGTCTGTTGGTGGCCAGCTTGCTGGCATTCGCCCCCTTTACCTGGGCATTGGACCAGGCGGGTAGTCAGCACCTGAGCGATTTGCAGCAGCGTTGGGCGCAGATTCAGTATCAACTGCCCAAAGAAAAGCGTGCCGATGCATTCGAGAAACTGGCTGGCGATGCTGCCGTGTTCGTACGTCAGTACCCGGGCACGCCAGAACCGCTGATCTGGGAGGGGATCATCAATAGCAGTTGGGCAGGTGCAACGGGTGGCCTTGGGGCACTGGGCAAGGTCAAGGCCGCCAAGGCCAGCCTGGAGCAGGCCATGAAACTGGACCCCAATGCCTTGCAGGGCTCGGCTTACACCAGCCTGGGCACGCTGTATGACCAAGTGCCTGGCTGGCCTATCGGTTTCGGCGATGCCGACAAGGCAGATGCCTTGTTGCGCAAAGCCCTGCAAATAAACCCCAATGGCATCGACAGTAATTACTTCTGGGCGGATCATCTGTACCGGCAGAAACACTACCCTGAGGCTACCGCTGCCCTGCAAAAAGCCTTGCAGGCCCCACCTCGGCCAGGGCGTGAGCTGGCAGACCAGGGTCGCCGCGCCGATATCGATGCTTTACTCAAGGCCATCAAGGACAAACAGGACTGACTATGCGGCTGCTGCTGGTTGAGGATGACATCGCACTGGGTGAAGGAATCTGCGACGGGTTACGCCAGGAGGGTTACACCCTCGACTGGCTGCGCGACGGTGTCAGTGGTTTGCATGCACTGCAGCATGAGGCCTTTGACCTGGTGATTCTCGACCTTGGGTTGCCCCGCATGGATGGTATCGAGCTACTGCGGCGGGTGCGCGCTGGCGGCAATTCGCTGCCAGTGCTCATCCTCACCGCCCGGGATGCCCTGGACGATCGTATCAATGGCCTGGATGCTGGCGCTGACGACTACCTGGTCAAGCCCTTCGACGTCAACGAGTTGAAGGCACGTTTGCGTGCCTTGCTGCGGCGTAGCGCCGGGCGTGCCAGGGTTCTGATCGAACATGCCGGGGTCAGCCTCGACCCTGCCACGCAGCAGGTGCACTACAACGGCGCTGAAGTGGTGCTCACGCCGAAGGAGTATGTATTGTTGCACGAGCTGCTGGCGCAACCGGGCAAGGTGTTCACCCGCGAGCGCCTGACACAGTTGCTGTATGGTTGGGACGAAGAGCCTGAAAGCAATACCCTGGAGGTCAATATCTACCACTTGCGCAAGAAGCTGTTCAACGGGCTGATCCGCACCGTGCGCGGTATCGGCTACCTGGTCGAGGCCAAGGCATGAGTTCGTTGCGCCAGCGCACACTGTGGCGCGTGATGTTGCTACTGCTGCTGGGTACCGGCCTGCTGGCGCTGTACAACTACCACGACAGCCGCCGGGAAATTAACGAGGTGTACGACGCTCACCTCGCCCAGAATGCACGCTTGCTCCAGGGTGTGATGAGCATGCCGGTGCAGGACAGCTCGCGCCAAGCGCTATACGAGGCTTTCAACGCCGCGTTGAGCAAGGCTGGGCGAGGGCAGGTGGGGCACCCTTACGAAAGCAAGCTGGCCTTTCAGGTGTGGCAAGACGGTGTCGGTCGCTTGGTCCATACCGCCAGTGCACCGACCCTTGACCCACCGCCATCGGCCCCTGGTTTCTACGATTTCATCAGCGCCGGCGAACGCTGGCGTGGCTTCGTCCTACCGGTACCGGAAAAGCACTGGGTCATCTGGGTGGGCGAGCGCAATGACGTACGCTACGACCTGATCGATCGTATCGTTCGGCACACGCTGTTCCCGTTCCTGCTCGGCAGCCTGGCGTTGGCGCTTTTGGTTTGGGTGGCGATCGGCTGGGGGCTACGGCCGTTGCAGAACATGGCCACGGTGATTCGCAACCGTCATGCCGAATCCCTCGAACCGTTGCAGTTGGTACCGTTGCCCTCAGAGCTCGAGCCCATGCAGGCCGCGATCAATCGCTTGCTGGCCCAGATCGATGACTTGCTGCGCCGTGAGCACCGCTTCATCGCCGACGCTGCCCACGAAATGCGCACCCCGTTGGCCGTACTGCGTCTGCATGCCCAGAATGCACTGGCGGCCGGCAATGAGGCCGAGCGGCACAAAGCGCTGGGTTTTCTGATCGGGGGCGTCGACCGGCTGACTCGGGTGGTCAACCAATTGCTAACCCTGGCGCGTGTCGAGCCGCGCCCTGGTTTACGGGCAAGCGCTCGGGTAGACCTGGCCGAAGTGGTCACCGATACCTTGGCTGACCTGACCCCGTGGATACTTGACCGCGGCCTTGAGCCCTCGCTGGACATCGATGAAGGTGAGCATCACTTGGCAATCGATGCCGGCGCCTTGGGTATTGCGCTGCAGAACCTAGTGTCCAATGCGGTTGAACATTCACCACCGGCAGGGCGCATCATCGTGTCATTGCGCCGGCGCGACAGCGCCTTCGAACTGATGGTCGAGGACGAAGGGCCGGGTATCGATCAAGCCAGCCTTTCTCGAGTGTTCGAACGCTTCTACAGTCGCAACAGCCCCAATGGTGCAGGGCTTGGGCTGTCGATCGTCGCGACCATCGTTGACCGCCTTGGCGGTCAGGTGCGCCTGGATAACCGCCCAAGCGGCGGGCTGGCTGCCAGTGTGCTGCTGCCGTTGGATTGAGCGCTGCGGCGATGATGCTCGGGGTGCGCGGGAGCCGCTTGAGTGTCCGTGACTGGGTGAAGCAATCAGCAACATGGCGAATTGAGACTATAGTGACTTCTTAAAACCAGGTCAGTGGGTGCCATGTCTACGATCGATCTGTCGTCCTCGCAAAGCCTTCGCAAACGCGTGTTGTTGGCCGGGGCGTTGAATATCGGCTCCATTGTCGCCTCTCAGGTGATTCGCCTGGGCGGCAACCTGATCATCACCCGCATGTTGCTGCCAGAAATGTTCGGCATCATGGCCATTGCCACTACTGTCTCGGTGGTCTTGTTGCTGCTGTCGGACGTAGGCCTGAAGCAAAACATCATTCAGAGCCCGCGCGGTGACGACCCGCTGTTCCTCAATACCATCTGGTCGCTGCAGATCATTCGCGGCCTGGGTTTGTTTGTGGTGATGCAACTGGTGGCGGTAGCGTGCTGGGCTTCTCAGCTCTATCAAATGTGGCCGGCGCACTCGACCTACGCCGACCCGCAGTTGCCTGGGGTGTTGGCCGTTACTGGCTTTTTCGCAATCATCTTCGCCTTCCAGTCGACCAAGATCGATGTGGCCATCCGCGCCTTCCAGCAGAAGAAAGTGGTCCTGGTCGACCTTGTGTCGCAAATTGCCGGCCTGCTGGTGATGCTGATCATCGGCTACCTGACGCGCTCCATCTGGGCGCTGGTGGCTGCCGGCCTGGTTTCCACCTTGGTGACCACGGTACTGAGCCATTGGATTTTTCCGGGGCACAAAGACCGCCCGCAATGGGACCCTGCAGCACTGCGTGAGATCGTCAATTACGGCCGTTGGGTATTTCTATCGTCCGCTGTCGGCGTACTGGCCATGCAAGGTGACCGGATCTGGTTCGGTGGCAGCATGACGGTGGCGCAGCTAGGGGTCTACTCGATTGCCGTGAGCATTCTCGGAGCCTTTCAGCTCAGCCTGCAGCGGCTGGCCGGTGCAGTGGTGTTGCCGGCCTTCAGCGAAGCGGCTCGCAGTGGCGACATGGACCGCCTGCGTCGCCTGTATTTTCGCTTCCGGCTGATGTTCGATGTACTGACGCTGTTCACCTGCGGCTTCTTGTTCACTGCCAGCCCACTGATCATCCATTGGCTGTATGACGACCGGTATCACGATGCAGGGCATATGATGGCTGTACTGTCATTGTCGCTATTCACCCTGCGCTACGGCCTCACCCACCAGATATGGCTGGCATTGGGGCTGACCAAATACTTGGCAATGGACAATATCATTCGGCTGGTAGCGTTGTTCACCCTGATGCCGTTGTTGTTGGCCATCGGCGGGGTGAATTACGCGCTCTGGGGGGTGGCGCTGCATACCTTCTTCACGCTGTTTTTGATCTTCAAGGTCAGCCACCAATTGGGCATGTTGAGCATCAAGCGTGAATTGGCGGTGCTGCCTGTCATGCTGGTGGGTGCCTTGTTCGGCCAGTTGATCAGCCAGCTGCTCGCCTGAGCGGGCGGCTTGCAGCCGCGGTGAACGGGTAGGCGCCAGGGGCCTGTTTAATCGCCGCGGGCCGTCACGCGGTGTTCATAAGCGGTTGCTAAGGTGTCGCTCCTTTCAACTGGCATAAGGTAGGCGGCCCTGTGAATTTCGGCGCGACTGGCAAGCCGTTTCTGCTGCGCTCCAGTGACATGTCCAGCGATGAGTTCGCCGCGCTATTCATGCGGCTCTACGGGAACCTCTACGCCGATATGCAACCGCTGGGCGAAGGCATCTGCATCGCTGGCGTCTACGGGCGGTTCGATGGCTTGAGTGTGCGGCGCATGCAGTACAAAGGTGACTTCACCATCAGGTTGCCGGCGCCTCAGGACGAAATAACCTTCGTGCTACCCACAGCGGGCAAGATCATCTTCGATCACCGGAGCCAATCGATTGGCACGGGTCAGGTGGGCCTGGCAGTGGACAAGCTGGACATTCGCTCAATACGCATCGGCGAAGGCCACGCTCACTGCGGTTTGTCGATTTGTCGCAGCGCAGTGACTCAGCGCCTGTCGACGCTGCTTGATCGGCCTCTGTCCACCCCGATTCGTTTCGCAGATCAGGTCGAACTGAACAAGCCGGCGTTTAAAAGCGTCAGTGCATTGCTGTCGTTCGCCACCGGAACGCAGTTCGACCCTTTGATCAACACTGGTGTGCTGCTACCGGCGCGCTTGAAAGAAATGTTGGTCGATGCGTTGCTCGAAACCTGGCCCCACAACTACAGCCAGGCGATGAGCAGGCCTGTGCCGGCGATCGCGCCTCGGCACGTGAAACGGGCAATGGCTTACCTGCGCGAGCACCCCGCTCAACAGCTTAGCGGCAGTGAATTGGCGACACTGGCCAATGTCAGCCTGCGAGCTCTGCAGGATGGCTTTCGGCGTTTTGCCGGCGTTTCGATCATAGAGTTTCAGCGTCAGGTGCGGCTGGAGCAGGCGCGTGAAGTGCTGGCACGTGGCGAGGGTGGGTCGGTGGCGCAGGTTGCTCTGCAACATGGCTTCAGCAATGCCGGACGGTTTGCCCGATACTTCCAGCAGGCATTCGGTGTCACGCCGGCAATGGTTCGGCGCCGCTAGGCTGGGGCCACACCGTGGCCCCGTTCAAGCGTCAGAAGGCGTAGCTGGCTTTTAGGTTGCCACTGACACCTCGGCTGTTCCCGCCGCCTATGGCGGCAATATCTGCCCCGATGCTCATCGCGCCTTGTTTCGCTACCAGCTCGAGCGCGCCAGTGAATTGATCGCGGTTGGCAAAGGCCGCCCGCTGTGCGACCGCCAGGCCCTGCAAACGGCTTTCGCTTTCGAGCTTGTGGCCGCCCAAGGCATGCGCGTAACCCAACTCCACCCCTGGCAGTAACTGCCAGCCTCCCAGGGCCATTGGTGCAAAGGACGCTTTGAGGCGGGTGACGGCGGTGCTGCTGGTTTGCTTCACGTCGTTCACCTGCATGGCAAGGTCGCTGCCTCGCTCGGCAAATCCGTTGAGCTGCAAGCGGCTGCCCCGTAGGCCAAGGCTTGGTTCCAGAACAAGGCCGCCAAACGGCAGGCGATACCCCAGCGCCAGGCTGGCGCCCGTTAGCGTGCCGTGGGTGTTGCCCTTGGCCGTCCCCAGGCCGTCACCAATCTCGCGTTTACTCGTGTAATCGAGCCAGCCAGCGCTGGCATCGGCATCGATGAACAGACCGTGATCCAAGCCATTGGGTGCAAAGCGCGCACCCAGGCTAACAAATGTCAGATCGCTGTCAGCCTCGCCGCCGGCAGAGCCGATGGTCCCCTGGCTGTAGCCAAAACCGGCATGGCCCCCAAGCTGCTCGGAAAAGCGCTGAGTCATGCCAATCATCGTGCCTCGGCTGTGTTCGTTGCTGCTGGCAGCTTGGGCGGAACGCTCGGTGCCCAGGTAGCCAACCAGCGCAGTACTCCAAAGGCGCGACTGGCCAATCTTGAGGTCGCTGGCGTCGGTAAAGGGCGCGGCGGCTCGCTCAATCATAGAGCCCTGGCGCAGCAGGTAGCTGGCGGCATCGGCATGCACTTGACCCCCTACCGACGATTCGACGCCGCCCAGTGTTCCCGCATCGATCGCGGACTGCAGGTAATAGTTGTAGGCGCTGTAGGTGCCTGACAACGAGCTGTCCTGCAACTGACGCAGCAGTTGCGCGCCGGCGGCGGCGTTGCCCCTCAGGCCGGCTTCGCCTGGCAGCATGCTGTAGCGCACCATCTTGCCTCGCAGCACATAGATGGTTGCTTGCGACAGCCCCAGGCCCTGTTTCAAGTAGTTGTCCATGCTGGCGTAGGTATTTGCGACTTCATCGAGGCCCGCTTGCAGGTAACTTGCCTCAACCCCCAACAGCGGTGCGTAAATCTGGGCCATGCCTGACGGCATACTGGCCAGTGTCGCTTTCACACGTTCAGCGGTGTAGTCGTTTGTTGCCAGGTAGTTACTCATGATGGTTGCATCGTCGACACCGGCGATGCTCAGCAGCACGGCGGCGGCCCACCCAGTGCGGTCCTTGCCAGCGGTGCAGTGAAACAGCGTGGCACCCTCGGCGCTGGCCAGTTCGTTGAACAGCACGCTGAATTGCCGGCGCATGCCGGCGTCGTTGACGAAGGCGCGGTTGGTCTGCTGCATCATGGCCAGCGCCTGGGCAGCGCTGGTGAACGACATGTCGACGATATTCGAGCCGGAACTGGTGTTGCCGATGATATCGATGTTGGTGTATCTCGCGCCCGCAGGCAGGGTGTCGGGTGTGCTGGCGATTTCACTGGGTGTGCGCAGATCGAAGACATGCTCGATGCCCAAGCCGTCGAGCGTGGCGAGGTCGTCAGCTGTTGGGGTCAGGGCGTTGGAGCGATAAAACACCGCGCCGCGCAGGGTGCCGTCGTGGCTTGTGGCGTAGGCGCTGGTGCCGCCGGCTATGTCTCGAAAATTGTCCATGCCGACCAGGCGGGGTGTATCCAGCGGGCTGGCGGCATGGGCGGCTGAAACGGCCAGGGTCAGCAGTGAAAACGGGCAGAACAGGCGTTGCAACACGATAGTAGCCTCAGTGGGATGGTTGAGCGGGCTACTGTGGGTGGGCGAGATGAAGCTCAATGTGACAAGTTGCTGTGCAGCCTCGATGGCTGCGCGTTCTGGCCTATAGACTCGCGATCTGTCTGCCAGGATCAGGCCTAGGAACATCTGATCTGCTTTTTTTCAAGTAACCTGCATCTGTAACCGTATCAGCCTGGAGCAGACAATAGTTTCATCTGCTCCACCACACTGAAGAGGTTCAAATGGGCAAGCTTGCGCTATTTCTAAGTGGCTTTCTGTTGCTGACCCTGCTGGTTGGTTTGCTCGGTACCATCCCGCCCGGCTAAGCCGCTCAGCCCCGCCGGCCCATCTAACCTGCATCGATGGGCCAAGCACCTCCCAAGCTGACTAATGGTAGGTGGATACCGTTCTCTCCTGCAAAAGCCTCGTGTAGTCTGCGCTGCGTCAGAATGGGTCGTGGTCGCGACCTGGTATTTTGCCTCGGGAGTCAGAACATCGATGGAATGCAAAAAAACCACTTCGCCAATGCTGGAGTGGCGCAGCCGTTATCTGAGCGAAGGTTTCCTCGATGAAGATCAGTACGATCAGGCACTGCGGTGTGCCGAGGCTCTGGAGCGCACTGGGATGATCAGCGCGCAGGAATGGATCGAGATGGTTAAGGCGGCGAATGCTGCTCTGTTACACGTGCGATAAGTCCTTCATTGCGCGAGGAAATCTGTCCACAAAAAACGTGGGTAGGTCTGTGGATAACATTCTGAAAGCCAGATTTCCTCAGGCCTCTGTTAAATTGAGCAGAATTTGAACAGCGCTTAATCCTTTCGATCGGGGGCACCTTCCCCAGCTTTGCGTAAAGCGTGCAGCAGTTCGCGCACTCGGGCGGGCAACTCGCCCGAAGGATAAACGGCGTGCATCTGCGGGTCCTGTCCGTTGCTTGAGGTCAGCCGGTAATCTGGGCATACCCGCACCAGGCGGCCAGCCTTGACCTGGGTTTCTGCCACCCAGTCTGCCAGGCGTGCAATGCCGGCGCCGGCCAATGCGCTGTGGTAGACCGCGTCACCGGTCCCCAAACGCAGACGCGGGTGAGGGCGCAGGCTGATGATCTGGTCATCGCGGCAAAAGTGCCAGGCTTTGAGGATGCGTGGTGCGGTATGCAAGATCAACGCATGCGCCTGCAACTGTTCCGGTTGCTCGGGCATGCCAGCACGCGCGACATAGGTGGGGCTGGCATACAGATGGCGGCGGTATCGCCATAACGGGTAGCCAACCAGTTCGCTCGATTGGGGGAAGGCGCCACGGATCACGAAATCGAACTTGCCCTGTAACGGGTCCATTGCCGCATCGCTGTAGTGCACATCGAGGGTGACCCGCGGATGCCGCTGGCTGAACCGGGCCAGTACGCCAGGCAACACGTGCTCACCCAGCAGTTGGGGCGCGGCGAAGCGCATCCAGCCCTCGGCGCTACCGCTAAGGGCGGCCAATTCCTCTGCGGCATCGCGTTGCACATCCAGCAAGCGCTCTGCGTGGGGCAGTAACCGCTCCCCGGCTTCGGTGAGGGTAACGGCGCTAGCGTTGCGGTTGAGCAGCTTACACCCGCTGTTATCCTCCAGAGTTTGCACAGCGCGAGTCACCGCGCTGGGTGAGCGGCCTAAGGCACGTGCGGCTGCAACGAAACTACGCTTGTGCGCGACACTGACGAACGCCTGGATTTCGCGCAGCATGTCCAATGCCATTGAGGGCTCCTGATTGCAGTTTTCGCAACATGGCATTTCAACACAGGGACGCCGTTTTGGTTAGCCTTGCAGCCTGCTTTCACTGCCAGGAACCGTATCATCATGGATATTGCCGTACTTTCCTTGTTCGCGTTCGCGGCCGGACTGATCGATGCTGCCGTCGGGGGTGGCGGGTTGATACAGATTCCGGCGCTGTTCAATGTACTGCCCTCAGCGCAACCTGCAGCTTTGCTGGGTAGCAACAAGCTGGCTTCGGTGTGCGGTACGGCCTTCGCCGCACGCTCATTCATCCGCAAGGTGACCTTGGACTGGGGCCTGATCGTGCCAGCGGCGCTGAGTGCCTTCGTCATGTCGTTCGCCGGGGCGGCTACGGTTTCCCTGGTGCCCCCCAGCTTGATGCGCCCTGCGGTGCTGGTACTGATCGTGCTGATGGCGATATACACGTTTTGCAAGAAGGACTTCGGCACTCTGCACAAGCCCGCGAAGATCGGCCGGCGTGAGCAGTGCCTGGCTGTAGTGATTGGCGGGGCGATTGGTTTTTACGACGGCCTGTTCGGGCCTGGTACGGGTAGTTTCCTGATCTTCCTGTTCATCCGTTTCTTCGCGCTTGATTTCCTGCACGCCTCGGCCTCGGCGAAGGTCGTCAACATCGCTACCAATCTGGCCGCTCTGGTATTTTTCGTGCCTTCGGGCAATGTTCTGTATGCCATTGCCCTGCCGATGGCAGTGTGCAACATCCTCGGCGCATTGACCGGTACCTGGTTGGCTGTGCGCAAAGGGGCAGGGTTCGTGCGGGTGTTGTTCCTGGTATTGCTGTGCGTGTTGATCGCCAAGCTGTCCTGGGACCTGCTGAACTGACTCAGATCACCTGGCGCTGCACCTGTTCCTGCTCGACACGGTTGCGGCCCTGCGCCTTGGCACGATAGAGCGCCTGATCGGCACGGGCCAGCAACTCGTCCAGGGTGGGCGCCGGTTGCTCTGGGGTGCAGCCTGCAAGGCCGATGCTGACGGTGACCTGCAAGCGGGCATTGCCTTGGGCCAGCTGCAGGTCCTGCACCGCCCGGCGTAAGCGTTCGGCGGTGAATATGGCCTGCTGCGGCGCCAGCCCAGGCAGCACCACCACGAATTCTTCGCCCCCCAGGCGGGCCAGCAGTGCATCAGCGTTCAGCTGATCCTGCAGCGTGCGCGCGACCAGGCGTAGCGCTTGGTCACCCACGGCGTGGCCGTGACTGTCGTTGATCGACTTGAAGTGATCGATGTCAAGCATCATCAAGGTCAACGGCAGCCATTGGGAATGCTGCTGGCGGCTGTCGAGCAAGAAATTGGCGCGGTGGCTGAACGCGCTGCGGCTGAGCAGGCCGGTGAGGTGATCGATTGTCGCCTGATGTGCCAGGCGCGCCAGCAAGCTGCGGTTGGCCTGGCTGACGCAGGCCACCACCAGCGGCCCTAGGACCAGCATGGCAATGCCCAGGCGAGCCGACATCAAGGTGGTTACCCCTGGCTCGCTTTGCGGCACGCTGAAGTGCATGAGGTTCTGCGCCACGGCCACGATCAGTGTGCTGCCTGCGGTGAGTGTCAGCAACGACACCATGAAGGGTGAGTAGGTCCAGGCACACCAGAGCAATGCGGCAATCGGAAAAGCGATGGCGCCTGGCCCGCCGAACGCGATACTCAATCCCAGCGAGGCCAGCAGCAATAACAGTGGAGCAAGGCGGATTGGCTTGGCGCCGCTGCGTAACAAGGCTCGGGCCGAGGGCGCGGTGAGCAGGATCGGCAGCACCAGAACGCCAGTCGAGAACTGTTCGCTGAACCAGGCAAGCCAAGTGGCTCGTAGTGATTGCTCAAACCATGGCGTGGCCATCACACAGGCAAGGCTGGCGGCCATCACCGCGCCAGCCGCACAGGCGCCGAACACACTGAGCACCCCATGGGGCGTGCGCATTCGCCGATGTGCGCGTGGCGGGCGCGATAGCAACCACCAGACGGTTACTATCACTGCAAAATTGCACAGGTTGAACCACAGCGCTGGCCCCCAGGCACTGCCGCACACAAGGTCCGCCGCGACCATCGCTACCCATACCAAAGCTAAGCCCACAGGGCTGGCCAGGCGTGGGTAGCGCAAAAGCACGCCAGCCAGTACTGCATTGACCGGCCAGAACAGCGACAACGATTCGATCGGTCGAGCCAGAATGCCTGCCAGGCTTAGGGCGAGGGAGAGCCCGAACAGGGCCAGGGGCGACAGAAAGCGCAAGTGTGCTGGAACAACCATAGGCTCGACCGACAAGCGGAAACGAAATCCAGGACAGCGACATTAAGCACCTGGGGTATTGGCGTGTCAGTGTGTTGGCTTGGGGCGCTTGATGTCAATGTGCCAAAAGGCGTAGGTGGGTGCCTGCTGTCCATCGACGTTCGCCAGACCACCTAAAGGCCGAAAAACCAGGGCACCATGATCACCGTCACCAGCATCACCAACAGCGTGAAGGGTACGCCGATTTTCACGAAGTCGCCAAAGCGATACTGGCCGGGCCCAAGCACCAAGGTGTTGACCGGCGATGACACGGGGGTCATGAACGCTGCCGATGCCGCCAAAGCCACGGTCATCGCGAACGGATAAGGTGACATGCCCAGTTGCGTGGCCGTGCTGATCGCAACCGGCGCCATCAGCACGGCGGTGGCGGTATTGGAAATGAACAGGCCGATGACCGCCGTCACCAAGAATAGGCAGGCCAACATCGCCAGCGGCCCGGCCCCGCCTAGCAGGTGGACTAGCCCACTGACCGCCAAGTCGATACCGCCCGTTTTTTGAAGCGCCTGTGCAAATGGCAGCATGCCAACGATCAGCACCAGGCTCTGCCAATGAATGGCGCGGTAGGCACTGTTCATGTCGATGCATCGCCCGGCGCCCATCAGCAAACAGCCGATCAACGCGGCAATGACATTGGGTACGACGCCGCTGACCATGAGCCCGACCATCACAGCCAGGCTCAGCAGGGCGTAAGGTGCTCGGGCGCGGGCTGGCGCCACCTGGTCGATTTCGGCGGGCAGGCTCAACACCAGAAAGTCCTTGGGCTGGCCTTGCAACTGGCGCACGGCCTTCCATGGTCCGACCACCAGCAGCGTGTCGCCCATGCGCAACTTCTCTTCCACCAACTGCGCTTCGATCGCCGCTTGTTCGCGGCGCAGGCCCACCACGTTGAGGCCGTAGCGGCTGCGAAAGGTTAGCCCCAGGATTGTCTTGCCGATCAATTGCGAGCCTGGGGGCAGCGACACTTCGGCCATGCCCAGCTCTTGGGATTGATCTATGAAGTAAGCCGCTTTGAAATGCAGTGGCTCCAACTGCATGGTCTGGCACAGGCTGCGTAGATTGTCGTGGTTGGCGAACAGGTCCAGTAGCAGCACGTCGCCCTGTTGCAACACCGTGGCCGAATCGGCGGCGATCACCCGGGTGGTGAACTTGTGTTGGCGTTCGATGCCGATCACGTTGGCGCCGTGGCGTGTTCGCAACTCCAGTTCCCCGAGCGTGTGGCCGATCAGGGGCGAGTGTGGGCGGATACGCAGGCGTCGTTCGCGGCCATTGAGTTTGTAGTCGAGTACCAGGTCGAGCAACGTACGGCGGCTCTCCACCCGACCGTCCTTGCGCACTTCGCCATTGAGCCAGTGGCGGGTCAGTAGCATGTAGGCAATTCCCAGCAGCAACACTACCAGCCCGAACGGCGTGAAACTGAAGAAGCTGAACCCCGCTGCGCCATGGCGTATCAACTCGCTATGCACCACAACGTTCGGCGGTGTGGCGACGAGGCTGAGCATCCCGCTGATCAGCCCGGCAAAGCTCAGCGGCATCATCAATCGACCAGGGGAAATCTTCAGGCGCGCGGCGATACTCAGCACCACCGGGATGAAGATCGCCACCACACCGGTCGAGCTCATCACCGAGCCCAGCCCAGCCACCGAGATCATCAACAGGACCAAGAGGCGGGCCTCGCTGTTACCGGCCCGCTCGCTCATCCATTCACCAATGCGGTAGGCGATGCCAGTGCGCACCAACCCCTCGCCTATCACGAAAAGCGCGGCAATGAGTACCACATTGGGGTCGCTGAAGCCTGCCAGGGCCTGTTCGATGGTGAGGATGCCCGTCAAGGGGAGGGCGAGGATCACCAACAGGGCAACGACGTCCATGCGAGGGCGGTTGATGATGAAGAGCGTTACGACAATGGCCAGCAGGCCGAGGACCCAGAGCAGTTCCTGGTTCATAGGGCAGGGTGTTCCTTCACTCAAGTGGCACGCAAGGCAGTCAGTGTGGCAGCTTGTTGTGAAGAGGTGTTGATGTACTGCAGGGTGGGCGTCATTGGGCGTGATGAAAAGGGCCGCAACTAGCGTAATGCTGTTCACTCAAGCCTAGAGGCTCGGCGTGAGCTCTTCGTTGGAGCGCAGATCGAGCGCCGCCCGCGCGGCGCATCGCGAGCTTTGCTCGCTCCTACGTTTGTTTCGGGCCAGTAACGCCTGTGGCAGGTGCGCGCGACCGCCTGGTTAGTACGACGCTATCTCGCGCCATGCACCAAGGCGTCCGCGCGCAGATTCCACAGGATCAATTGGCCCGAAACAAACGTAGGAGCGAGCAAAGCTCGCGATGCGCCGCGCGGGCGGCGCTCGATCTCGCAGGCGCAAAAAGGCTCAAAATGAACCCCAAAAAAATCCGACACCAGATCACTGGTATCGGATTTTTCGACCGCAAGCCTGGGCTCTAATGCTTAAGTGAACAGCATTACGCGACTAGCGGCCCTGATGCTTGGTGTCATTCAGTGACGACGGTGATGGCGGTGCTTTTTTCTGCCACCCTCGTCACCCAAGTGGTTCCCCAGGGCTCCCCCGGCTGCACCCCCAAGGCCCGCACCGACGGTAGAGCCGGTAGAGCCGCCGACCGCCCCGCCCAGCAGCGACCCGCCTGCCGAACCGAGCCCGCCGCCAATTGCCGCTTGGGTTCGATTGCTTTTCTTGGCAGCCACAGCACTCCCTGCAGCGCCGCCAACACCGGCGCCTATGGCTGCGCCGGTGCGCCCGCCAAGTTGCTGGCCGACAACGTTGCCCAGAACGCCGCCCAGGCCTCCGCCAATGGCGCTGGTACCGTCACCGGCGAAAGCGCTTTGGCACAACAGCAGGCCCAAGGCAATGGAAGGCAGAGTCAGACGCATGATTGGAACCTCAAAGCAATGGCAGGTGGAGATGCCGCAAATGTTGGGCGCCGCGGCAGGCAAAACGATCAAACATCAGTAACGGCCGCCGCGCCATTGGCGATCGTCATCGTCGCGGTCATGCCGATGATGGTGGCGATGGCCGCGGTCGTCATCGCGCCAGCCGCCGTCATCACGATGGTGGTGGTGATAGCAACCTGACAAAAGCAGAAAGGCAGCAATCAGCGAACAGCTTGCGAAGCGGGTCATCGGTTTATAGGTCCTTGATCTGCATAGGTTTACGGGACACCTACTGAGACTGGGATCGATCCAATTGGTTTCCAGGGCGTGCAAAAAAATGCCGTGCGAGCGATGAGAGGCATGCTTGCACGGCGTTGAGGCTGCGTTTGGGCAACCTTAGGAAGCGGGGTGGATCGCCAGCACCACGCCATTGGTGATCTGGATCAGCACGTAATGGTCACCCATGCGTACCCAGTGGCTTTCTTTCTCTGGAGCGGGCAGGCCTTTGGCTTTCCAGTTGGTGATGGCGTTTTCATCGCGCTTGTACTGGTCTGGCGCTTTATCTCCGACCTTCAGTTCGCGGTTGTGGGTTTCAGGCGCCTTGACGCTCTCTTCTGCCGAAGGGGCAGCGAAGCTCACTACGGGCAAGCTGGCAATCAACAGGGCGGGTAGAAGATGTTTGAATTGCATGGAGCTCTCCTTTGTTCGGTTACTATCTGCGACAGCGGCCTGCTTGGGACAATTCCTTTGCAATGCTAGAGTCGCTTTCTTTTTTTTGCCCCGAGGATGGAACATGCGAGCAATTCTGCCGTTGGCTGCGGCGCTGGTATTGGTCGGTTGCGCGAGCGCGACCATGGATGCGGCGCGCGCCGGCAAACCTGTGGCTCGGCTCGATTCGCAGAAGGCGCCGGAGCTGGTGGCTCAGTGCATTCAGTTCAGTTGGCAGAAGGAGGAGGTATTCGGCGATGACGCTGGAGGTTACCTGCAGCCGCGCAAGCAGGGCGGTTTGACTGTTTATACCCGCGAAGCTGAGTCGTTCGTCGATGTATATCCGCAGGCTGGCGGCACGCGGGTGGATTACTTCGCGCAAAAAAATGACAGCATGGCCTTGCAGCGTCGAGCGGCGGCGGCGACCTGCTTGTAACGTTTGCGCTGTGGGCCACGTCGCGGGTCGCCGTGACGTGGCCATTGCCCATCAGGACAGGAAACCCCCGTCGACATTCAGCGCAGTACCTGTGGTATAGCTGGAGGCGTCGCTGGCCAAATACAGCACCGCCCCGGCCATTTCCTTGGGGTCCGCAACGCGCTTGAGTGGAATCTGCTGCAGTGCGCTGTTGAGGATGGCATCGTTCTTCACCAGCGCGGAGGCGAACTTGGTGTCGGTCAGCCCTGGCAGCAGGGCGTTGCAGCGAATGCCAAATTGCGCGCACTCCTTGGCAAACACCTTGGTCATGTTGATCACTGCTGCCTTGGTCACCGAGTAGATGCCCTGGAACAAGCCGGGCGTAACGCCGTTGATCGAGGCCACGTTGATGATGCTGCCACCACCGTGCTTGCGCATCAGCTTGCCGGCTTCTACCGACATGAAGAAATAGCCACGAATATTCACATCGACGGTTTTTTGAAACGCATTCGGGTCCGTGTCGAGCACGTTGCAGAACTGCGGGTTGGTCGCAGCATTGTTGACGAGAATATCCAGTCGCCCGAACTGTTCGCCAATGCCGGCAAACACTTGCTGTATCTGATCCATTTCACCGATGTGGCAAGCGATGGGGGTTGCCTTCCCGCCTGCGGCGATAATGGCGTCGGCCACCTGCTGGCAGCCCTCCAGTTTGCGACTGGAAACGATCACGTGGGCACCCTGCTGAGCCAGCAAATGGGCAATGGCTTCGCCGATACCACGGCTGGCACCGGAGACGAAGGCGATCTTGCCGTCGAGGTCGAACAGTGAAGTCTTGGGCATGCTGGTTTCCTTGTTGTCTGGCATCAAAGCGGGGATGTGCCGATGACTTGCAGGCTCATCTGCTCCAGCAGCCGGTTCATGTGAATGAACTGGGCGAAGCGTTTGTCCTGGGTCTGGCCGTGGTGGTAGCGGTAATAGATTTGCTGAACGATACCGGCCAGGCGGAACAGGCCATAGCAGTAGTAATAATCGAAATTGTCCAGGCGGATACCAGCGCGCTCAGCGTAGTAATCGACGAACTGGCGCCGAGTGAGCATGCCGGGCGCGTTGCTGGGTTGGCGGCGCATCAGCTGCACAGGCGCAGGGTCCCCGGCTTCGATCCAGTAGGCCAAGCTGTTGCCCAGATCCATCAGGGGGTCGCCTAGGGTAGCCATTTCCCAGTCGAGCACGCCGATGATGCGCATGGGGTTATTGGCGTCGAGGATCACGTTGTCGAAGCGGTAGTCGTTGTGCACGATGCCTGGGCGTGGGTGGTCGGCAGGCATTTTATCCTGGAGCCAGTTGATCACTTTTTCCCAGCGCGGCGCATCCGCAGTCATGGCTTTTTCGTAGCGGCTGGTCCAGCCCTCGATCTGGCGCTGTACATAGCCCTGTGGCTTGCCCAGGTCTTGCAGACCACAGGCGCGATAGTCCACCTGGTGCAACTCGACCAAGCGATCGATGAAGCTTTTGCACAAAGCCTCGGTTCGTTTGGCGTCCAACCCGAGCTCCGGGGGAATGTCTGAACGCAGAATTACGCCTTCCACCCGCTCCATGACGTAGAACTCACTGCCGATCAACGAATTGTCGGTGCAGTGGGCATAGGCCTTGGGGCAGTAAGGGAAGCCGCTGTTGAGTTGGTTGAGGATGCGAAACTCGCGGCCCATATCGTGGGCCGATTTGGCTTTTTGGCCGAAAGGGGGGCGGCGCAGTACGAATTCACGGCTTGGGTAACTGACCAAATAGGTGAGGTTGGACGCACCACCAGGAAACTGACTGATGCGTGGTGTACCCTCAAGGCCCGGAATGTGGCTTTTCAAATAAGGGTCTATGACCGCTGCGTCGACTTCTTCGCCGGGACGTACCTGGGTGGACTGATCGGTGAGGGTCATGCGTTTTCCTTATTTTCTGGCGCAAGGACTATTGGTTAATCTAATGGCCTGGCAGCATTGGAACAAGCGTGCCATGTACCCTATAGGCCAGCGTGTTGCTGAGCGATCACCGCACCGAATGCTGGGCATAAAAAAACCGAAGCCGCTCAGGCTTCGGTTTTCATAGGGAGCAGTAAAGCACCCGTTCAGGCAGGGAACAGCTCGCTGAGTTTCATCGACAGCATCATGTCGCCTTCAACGCGCAGCTTGCCACCCATGAACGCCTGCATGCCGTCCGTTTCACCGCTTACGATCCCCTTGAGAGTCTCGCTGTCCATTACCAGCGTGCAATTGGCGTCTGGGTTCTCGCCTTCCTGCAGGTCGCACGTGCCATCCTTGATGATCAGCGCGTAGTGCTTGTTTTCGTCAGTGATGTTGAAGCCGTACACCAAGTCCAGGCCGGCAGCAGCGGACGGGTTGAACTTCTCTTGCATCTTTTTCACGGCATCAGCTACGGAGGTCATGGTGCATTCCTTATAGAGTGATATTCGCATCCCCGCAGGGACAAACAAGCCGGGCTCAACGGTAGGTGATGAGCTCCGGCGCCCTCAACAGCAGCACATGTGCTTGGCTGTTGAAGGAAGCCAGTGCCACGTCACGGCCGCGGAACTTCAGCTGGCTCAGTGACGTGTTGATGATCTGCCAGTTCAGCGCAAAGGCCTGGCTGGGAGTGATCCGGGTTATCAGGTGTAGCAGAGCGGCGATGGTGCCACCGGAGGTGAAGACGGCAATGTTGTCGCCGCTGCCTGCGGTGCTTAGCACCCGCTGCAAGCCGCCTTCGACCCGGCCGATGAAGGCCTGCCAGGTCTCCAGCTCGCCATCGCTGTGATCACCAGCGTGCCAACGCTGGACCATGAGCGCGAATAGGCGCTGGAACTCGCTGCGGTGCTGCGCAGCATTACGCAGTACTTCACCGGCGTGTGGCTCTTCAAGTAGCAGGCCTGGCAGCAGGACACGAATCACGCCGTCGGCGTCGAACTCGTTGAAGGCCGGGTCGGTCTCAATGTTTGGGACTGGGCCGCCAAAGGTGCTCAGCGCCTGCACCGCATGCCGGGCGGTGTCCTGCTGGCGCCGCAGGCTACCGGCAATGCAACGATCCAGGCGCAACCCGACTTGGCCGAGGTGTTCACCCAAAGCCTGGCTCTGGCGCACGCCCACAGGCGAGAGGACGTCGTAGTCATCTGCACCGAAGGAAGCCTGGCCGTGTCGGATCAGGTAAAGATTGCCCACTGGTGTATCCGGCGTTGAAGGTTGCTGCGAGGTTAGGATGCGCTAGAGAGGCTGTCAACGAAAAAACATACAAGCGTTTGAAAAGGTTGTTTGAACTGTGTTGCTGACGTTTACCATCAGCTGGCGATGGCAGGGGCTCAACGGTATGCTTGCAAGAGTTTCGCGCCAATCTGGCGCAGGTTCATAAGGAGTCAATGTGGAGTTTCTTGCTGAATACGCAAGCTTCCTCGCCAAAACCGCCACGCTGGTGATCGCTATCCTGGTGGTGCTCTCTGCTGTCGCTGGTTTGCGCGGCAAGGGGCGGCGCAAGGCGGGTGGACAGCTACAGGTCACCCGCCTCAACGAATTCTACAAAGAGCTGCGCGAGCGCCTGGAAAGCGGCTTGCTAGACAAAGCCCAGCTCAAGGCGCTGCGCAAGCAGCAGGCCAAGGCGGAAAAAAAGCAGCACAAAGGCAAGGGCCAAGAGAAGGGCCGAGTGTTCGTGCTCGACTTCGATGGCGACATCAAGGCTTCGGCCACCGAAAGCCTGCGTAACGAAATCACCGCACTGCTTACTCTGGCCACTCCGCATGATGAAGTGGTGCTGCGCCTCGAAAGTGGGGGCGGCCTGGTTCACAGTTACGGCCTGGCAGCCTCGCAGCTGGCGCGCATCCGTCAAGCCGGCATTCCGCTCACAGTGTGCATCGACAAAGTCGCGGCCAGCGGTGGATACATGATGGCCTGCATCGGCGAGAAGATCGTCAGTGCCCCCTTCGCCGTTTTGGGTTCGATCGGCGTGGTGGCGCAGTTGCCCAATGTCAACCGCCTGCTGAAGAAGCACGACATCGATTTCGAAGTGCTGACAGCTGGCGAGTACAAGCGCACCCTCACTGTGTTTGGCGAGAACACCGAGAAGGGCCGGGAGAAGTTCCAGGAAGACCTCGACGTCACTCACCAGCTGTTCAAGGACTTCGTAGCCCGCTATCGTCCGCAGCTGCATATCGACGAAGTGGCGACGGGGGAGGTCTGGCTGGGTGTTGCTGCACTCAATCGCAAGCTGGTCGATGAGTTGCAGACCAGTGACGAGTACCTCAGTGACCGCGCTCGCACGGCCAATCTGTTCCACCTGCATTACGCCGAGCGCAAGAGCTTGCAAGAGCGAATAGGCATGGCTGCCAGCGGCAGCATCGAGAACGCTTTGGTGGGGCTGTGGAGCAAGCTCAGCCGCTTGCGCTAACACCTTGAACCCGCTGAAATTTTTTTCTGTTCAGGGGGTTGCAAGGTTGCAGGAATGTAGACATAATGGCGCCCATCGAAACGCAGCAAGCTCTGAAAAGACGCGGTGTTTCAAGGAGATAGCAAAGCGCAAGCAGCTAGCTCCGAACTTTGAGGCCGAGTAGCAAAGTGGTTATGCTCCGGATTGCAAATCCGTCTACGCCGGTTCGATTCCGACCTCGGCCTCCACCATTCGAAAGCCCCGCAGATTAACGTCTGCGGGGTTTTTCTTTTGTGCTCAAAAAACCAGGTCTAAGCCGCATCTGCATCAAATGATGATTGAGCATTTTGTTTGTTGCGATGAATGTTGGTGTCGCTCATCGGTTTTTAACGCAATTCTGGAACCTTCATCCCGCTGCTTAGGGTCGGTTTGATAGGACTGACTATCAATAGCTTGGGGATCACTTCTCATGAGTCATGATAAACATGAGCGCCAATATCAGGCGTACCAAGCTCTCAAAGCATTGAGTGATCTGGCGGCAGATACCATGAAGCAGATCGCTTACGAGCAGATGGAGCATATCGATTGGGACGAAACTTGCCGTCGTCACCGCGAGGCTTTTGCTCACTGGATCGAATATGCCGAGATGCAACGCAGGCGCGCCATCGACCCACCTGACGCCGGACCTGCAAGCCGAAGTTCACCTAAAAAACCGCCCAGTCGATACGGCATGCGTTAGGGTTTCGTGAAAAGTCTTGAGAGCTGGACATCTAGTATCAATACAGCGCGAGGAGGAGAGTGCTCAACGCCCCCTTAGGATTTTCAACGCTTTTAAAACGAACCCTTCTTGCAACTTCAATGTGATTCATAAAGTTTGCCCCCGGCTGGTCGCTACCTGCGGGGGGCACTTGATTGATTTTCCCTGGCCCGAGCAACCTGCCCTCAGGCAGGTTGGCATTGAAGTTTCAGGACCGGTACTGGATCGTGTATGAGTCATCCGGCTGGGGTTCAATGATGACGGGCACACCAAAGATCTTACCGTTGCATTCACTAACGACACATCGATGAACGGAGCCCTGCTTGAGTTGAGACCACAATCCTTCATCATGTATGACGATGCACAGGACGCGCTTCTCTGGATCCTCGCTGACTTGAGGCTCAAGGTAGTCTAGATCGCACCCAAACCCCTGCTGTGTTAGCACTGGGTCGAAACCGATCACCACCCCATGCCTTTTCAGATCTTCCCGAATACGCTCGATCACCTCATCCGCTTCTTGTTTCAACATGATCGTCACCCCACGGTGCTTGTACCACTTAAACTTTAGCTGACCTTTGTGGTTTGGGTTAGTTATCGGATCAATGACCAAAAGCCTGCGCTAGCCGCGGTGGCAGAGGACGGCTCGGTATTCAACCATGGCTCAGCGACAAAGCGCTGATGATACAAACCGATCCATCCTCGGCGGGAGTCGTCTCGGAATAGTCGATTTGGTTGTAGATTCCGCCATGAAATTCCAATAGGTGATTGGCCCACGTGTGGTCGAGCTGTAAGCCGCTCGACGATCTGGACGTGCCGTTGCATCTGGCAGTCACCTTGACCTCGCCTGTAGCGGCGGCGTGGATGATAACGTCGAACACCGCCCCCAGTGGCACGCCCTGTAGGAGGGTGCTGTTGACAGGGTTGGTTTGGTCGTAAGTCTGTCTGAAGCCAAATGTGATGTTGCCTTTGTTCCAGAACACCTTCAGTGGAGGGCTGTCATCTCCACGCACGTGCATCTGGCTGACTACCACCTTTTGCGCCGAGTTGACCTTGGTCAGCGACATGGTCTGTCGGCTCCAATGCTCAGGCGCGCTACCGATTGTCCAATTCTGTGTCTCGGACCATTCGCAACGGGTTCTGTGGGTACTCTTGCTGGACGCGCCTTTGGTTGGAGCCCACAGCTGGATCGACCCGTCCTCGAGCATTTTCACTACACGTGGAAAACGTTCGATAGCTTCTGCACCGTTAATTTCCAAGGCAACGGGGTTGGTGGGGGAGACTGCCAGCGGCGTAGCAATCGTTAGATTGCTGATATTTACGGTCATGATCCCTCCTGCCGATAAATGATTGGCTTGGCAGACTCCTGCCAGGCCTCAAGCATCGATTCGCTTCCCTTCGGATTGTTTGAACGTCAGCGAGAAGATTGGTGATACTGTATTTATGTACAGTACATCGAGATCATGCTCTTTCAATACCCCGCACCAATACAGCATGTGCGCGGGTTCACAGTTCCAAAAAAGAAAACCCGCCAAACAGAGGCGGGCCTAAAGAACGTACGGAGCACAATCAGATTGCCTCAGCACTTGTCATTGAATCGTGAATTTAACGTGTGCTGGGCGTGCGGCGTTACTCATCCAAAAAAAGCCCGCAGCAAGGCGGGCGATAAACGTTCTGAAGGGAGCGATTGAATACTGAGGGGGGGCGGTTAACTCATCATTAACCGCGATGCATTGACCTTCAGCGGCTATAAGCCTATACAGGCATGCCACACGACCAGGAGCCATCATGCGCGACGAAAACGACTTGCACGAGCCTGAGCATGATCACCTGCTCGATCAAGAATTCCTTGATGAAGAGTTCGAACTAGAAGCGGATGCTCAAGGCGCCGAGGACGAGATCGAGGGCGATTTGCTGGATGACCTCGACGACGATGAGTATGACCACCCAGCATGGCATGATGATTTGGACGACTGAATCAGCGCCCGTCGATCGAGAAGCGCCCGGGGCCGCTGGCTGCCAAGGCCAGCAGGCCGCCACAGATACTAAGGTTTTTCAGAAATTGCGTCATGTTGGCGGCGCGCTCTGGGTCGACCATGTTCCAGAAGGGGTGGCCAATCAGTGCGGTGCCCAGCACGAACAGCACGAACAGCAATGCCAACGGACGGGTATAGAAACCCAGTATCAGCAAAATTCCCACGATGAACTCCATCACCACCGCGACCGCTGCCGCCACCATGGGAGCGGGTGCGCCCAGCGAGGTCATGTAGGCTACAGTGCCGTCGAAGCCCGTGAGCTTGGCCCAGCCTGAGACTACGAAAAGCACCATCAATAGCACGCGAGCAAGCAATAGAAACAAGTCGCGTTGGCCGGCCAACAGTGAATAGCGCATGGTTGCGTACCGAAAAATAGAGACAAGTTCCACTTTAGCAGTTGCGCTAAAAACTGCCGGAAAGCAAAAAGGCGCCGCGAGGGCGCCTTTTCGACGAATTCAGGGATCAGCGGCTGGGTTCTTGCCTGCTGTCTAGGATGGTGCCTCGACCCGGACTCGAACCGGGACGCCGTTAGGCGGCGCATTTTAAGTGCGATGTGTCTACCAATTTCACCATCGAGGCACGACGGATGCCGTGGATTAGACCTGAAAAACTTGCATAAATCAACGATTTAGATAGCTGCAATCGTTGCGGCGGCCTTAATCGCTCAGATGACTTTTGACGTAGCGCACCGTCCGTTCAAGCGCTTGGCTCATATCAGGATGGCTCAGTTGATACTTGCTCTCCAATTGCCTGCTGATCGTCATGTCGAAGCGCTGAGTCTGAATGAAGTTCAGCGACTCTGCGCTGAGAGTCAGGCGGGCTGCCACGCCTGGCAACGCTAAAAGCCACTTGAGCAGTGTTATCGGTACATGATGTTGTGGCGCTTTGACTCCCAGGACCTGTGCTATCCGTTCGAGCATCCCCTGCAAGTTGGGGGTGTGTTCATAAAGCGCCAATACCTCCCGATTGACCATGGTGTGGTCAACGGCTACGGCAATCATCATGTCAACCAGATAATCCACGCTCACCAACGGCAGCCAGTGCCTGCGCGAGCCTGGGATAGCCTTGAATCTTCCCTGAGCAAGGTTGCGAACCAGGTCGGCAAGTGGTTGCCCACGGGTGATGTGGCCGCTGCAGCTGTGTCCGCAGACCGTAGCGGGGTGAACGATCGTGTAATCGGCACACCGTTGCTTCATAAAATTGATAACTGTGAAGTGCGACTCGATCTTGCTGGCCTCGTAGCCGCCCACCCGGTCGTACACCGCCGGCCAGTCGGTATTTTCGGGGCGTTGAGTATCGACCCCGATAGCGGCAAGGTGCTCAAAATTTTGTAGCATGAAACCACCCACCATTATCAAGCGACTGCGCATGTCAGCCGCAAGCCTGGCAACGTTGAGGGCGCCTTGCACATTGATCGCGCGAGCGCGCTCCAGGGTCAGTCCCCAGGAAAATTGGGCAGCGAGGTTGAAAACGATTGAGGCTGAGGAAACCCTCAACCGGTCTGCTGAATGCAGCCCCAGCCCCTCCTGGCTGATATCACCGTGCACCGCACCGATAAGCGCAGGGTCACCGCCCAGCCGATGAACCTGTTCCTTGAGCTGTTCAATAGCTTCCGGGCGGCGCATCAACACCCAGGCTTTGTGCCCCCTGGCGGTCAGACCTGCAAGTAGATGCTGCCCAACGAACCCGGTACCGCCTGCAACGAAGCATTCAACGCCCATGCCTGACTCCTTGTTTGTATGATTGGCGCAGGCTAAGGTGTCGAGCGTGCTCTACAGTCAAGGCATTTGATATGAACATAGGTGAACTGGAGCGACGCAGTGGCGTCGGGCGTCATGCTTTGCGCTATTACGAGCAACTCGGGTTGATTGTGGCCCATCGACAGGCCAACAATTACCGAAGGTACAGTGATCAGGCGGTAAGCGACCTGGCATTCATTCAGAGTGCGCAGGCTGGTGGCTTTTCGCTGGCAGAAATCGGTGCAATCCTCGCGGCAAAGCGGGGCAAAACAATCGACTGCGCGCAAGGAGCTGCATTGGTGAGCCGCAAGATGGCCGAGATCGAGGCGAAGATTGCTGCACTGAATGCCACCTATGCCATCTTGGAAGCGGAGCGCATCAATCTTCAAGCCAGTGCCATCGCCAATGGCTTATTGATCAGCTGAGTGTCACTAGGCTTGCTGCAGGTTTTGCCCACGACTGCTGGATCTGAGTGATGCGCCAAGGTATAACGCCTTGTTATATCAGTTCAGACGCTGCCACCTATGCTTAATGAGAGCAGACCCCGCTTAGCTCCTGAGCATCCAGCCATGACGCAGTTTTGGCTGCATTGATATTTGGGCTGTCTGGTTGCATCCGAGTCTATGCAGTCAACGAGCGCAGTGCTGGTTGAATCAGACCGTTGATGAGCCGATACAACCAGCGCTGTCTTCCCTAGGTGTGCTTGGTTAAGCTAACCAGATCCTTAGCGCTGCGCCCGTGGAGGCTGCATGCTTTCAGCTGAATGTGTCGATCACCCTGCCATGCCTGCTAGCCGCTATGAGCAGCTTGTGCAGTCCGTAGTCGACTATGCCATCTACATGCTAGACCCCGATGGCCGAGTGGTGTCGTGGAACGCAGGTGCCCAGCGGATCAAGGGCTACGATGCCGATGAGGTCATAGGTCAGCACTTCTCACTGTTCTTCACGCCGCAGGACTGCGCCGATGAGCGCCCGCAACGCTTGCTCAAACAGGCGCTTGAACAGGGCAGAACACAGGACGAAGGCTGGCGTGTACGCAAGGACGGCACGCAGTTCTGGGCGTTGGCGGCCATGGATGTGATCCGTGACGAGCAGGGGCAAATCGTCGGCCTTGCCAAAGTCACTCGAGATATCACTGACCGACGCGAAGCAGCCCTGCAACTCGATGCCGTGCGCGCCCAGTTGTTCGAGGTGCAAAAGCTCGAGGCGTTGGGCCAGCTCACCGGCGGGCTGGCACACGACTTCAACAACCTGCTGACCATCATCATCAGTTCGGCGCGCATGGCCAAGGCCAGCCCGGACCCCGTCCGCGTCCAGCGCATGATCGAGCATATTCTACAAGCCGGGCAGCGTGGCACTGAATTGACTCAGCAATTGCTGAGCTTCGCTCGCCATCGACAACTGGAGGTCACGCTGCTCGCCCCCCTTGAGGTTCTGGCATCCACTCGTGGTCTGGTCGAGCACGCGTTACCACGCGAAATCGTGTTGCACGAGCGTTTGGACTGCGATCTGCCGTTGATTGAGGTCGATGCCGGCCAGCTGCAGATGGTGCTGCTGAATCTGTTGTTCAACGCGCGCGACGCGGTAGGCGAGCGGGGCGTGATCGAATTGGCTGTCCACCGCGTCGACCTGGCAGGTGAGGTGGATGGGTTGCAGGGCAGGTTCGTGTGCTTTGAGGTGCGTGACAGCGGCGAAGGTATCGAACCTGAGGTGTTGCCACGTATCTTCGAGCCTTTCTTCACCACCAAGCCTTTTGGCAAAGGTACGGGGCTCGGCCTCAGCCAGGTTTACGGCTTTGCCAAACAGAGCAATGGCGCGATCAGCGTCCACACTCAATCTGGCCAGGGTACGTGCATGCGCCTGTATCTGCCGGCCTATCAGCCCGGTCCCCGGGCGCAAGAAGACAGGTAGCCAACATGGTGCAGGCACTCAAACGGCTGGTCACGGGGATTCAGGGGCTCGATGCGCTGCTCAAAGGTGGGTTGGTCGCGGGCGCTTCCTACATCGTTCAAGGCCCGCCTGGGGCGGGCAAAACCATCATGGCCAACCAGTTGGCCTGCGCTCATGTGCGCGATGGTGGCAAGGTCCTGGTAGCCACGCTGCTCAGCGAGTCCCACGAGCGGTTGTTCCAGTACCTGGCTACCTTGTCATTTTTCGACCCGGCCTTGGTCGGCGATCAGATCCAGTTCGTCAGTGCCTTCGACACCCTGGAACAGGAGGGGCTGGATGAGGTGGTCAAACTGCTGCGCCAGGAAATCGGCAAACAGCAGGCGAGCCTGTTGATCGTCGATGGAGTGCTCAATGCCCGAGTGCGGGCCGAAACCACGTTGGACACTAAAAAGTTTGTCTCCGAGCTTCAAGGGCATGCAGCGTTCGCCGGTTGTACGGTGCTGCTGCTGACCAGCGCGCGACTGGATGACAATAGCCCCGAGCACACCATGGTCGACGGCGTGATCGAGTTGGGTGAGCAGTTGGTCGGCAGCCGCTCGATACGTCATGTGCAATTGCGCAAGACGCGGGGCAGCGGGGCTTTGTCCGGTCGCCACGAGTGCCTGATCGACGAGTGTGGGGTGCACGTGTACCCGCGTCTGGAAGCGCTTTACAGCCAGCCCAGTCAACTTGGGTCGGCCTCCCTGAGCCGTATATCCACGGGTGTCGAAACTTTGGATGAGATGTTGGGCGGTGGCATGACACTGGGTTCGGTCAGCCTGTTGATGGGCCCCTCCGGAATCGGCAAGACCTCCATGGGGCTTGCGTTTCTGGCCGCCGGCAGCGCGGCACAACCGGCCTTGCATTTCGGCTTTTACGAGACGCCTGCCAGGTTGCGGTTGAAGGCGGCCTCGATAGGCTACGACTTCGCAGAGCTAGAGCGCCAGGGGGCTTTGCACTTGTGCTGGCAACCAACCACCGAGGGCCTGCTGGATCAGGTAGGTGCGCGCTTGCTGGAGATGGTGGAGCGTACAGGTAGCAAGCGCGTGTTGATCGACAGCCTGGGTGCTTTCAGCCGGCTGGCCACTGAACCGGCGCGGCTCAATGCATTCTTTCGGGCCTTGATGGGCGAGTTGCGGGCGCGCGACGTGAGCGTGATGCTCACATGGGAGATGCGCGATATCTTCGGCTCGGAAATCACAGCCCCTGCGCCGGACCTATCAAGCATCGTCGACAATCTAATGTTGATGCGCTTCGTCGAAATGGATTCGCAATTGCGACGTATGCTGTCGATCCTGAAAGTACGCGACAGTCATCACGACCCTGCGCTGCATGCGATGCACTTCGGGCCCCAGGGTATCAGCCTGCACAAGGCGTTCGAGGGCGCCTGCGGTGTGCTCTCGGGTACCCCTGTTGCGCAAGGAGGGGCTGATCAAGCCGGGCGATGAACACCATACTGATTGTCGATGACGAATACCTGATCGCCGATATTCTTGGGTTTGCCCTGGAGGACGAGGGCTTTCTGGTGGAAAAGGCCAGCAACGGTCGCAAAGCGCTGGAGGCTCTAAAGGCAAAGCGTGTTGAGCTGGTGATCACCGACTACATGATGCCTGTGCTCAATGGTGAGGAGCTGGTGCGGGCTATTCGTGATGAGCTGGCCTTGCCCCACCTGCCGGTAATCTTGATGAGTGGCGCTCAGGCCAGTCAAGGGCGCCCCGAACTGTTTGCTGCAGTTTTCGACAAGCCCTTCGACATGGACAAGATGATCGCCAAGGTACATGAACTGCTAGGCGACTGATAACAGGCTGCGTGAGCCTCTACCCTGCGATCAAGCGCGTCCGTGCGGCTTGAACCGAGGCTTTGTGGTCACTGCTGGTCGTCGTGCTTCTCTGGAGCCGGGCTACCGGCCTGGATACGTTTGAAGATTTCTTCACGGTGCACCTGAACATCTTTCGGTGCGTCGATGCCAATCCTCACCTGCATCCCTTTAACGCCCAGAATGGTGACTTTGATGTCATCATTAATGACGATGCTCTCGCCAACCTTACGGGTGAGTATCAGCATGTAGTTCTCCTTGGTGATATAGAAATCCGGCGAACCATTGGGTTGCGACGGTGGGAGCTCGTCCCTCTTCCTTCTCATTAAAGACGCTTTCGGCGCTTAGTAATTCCCCGAAAGACAAATTCTGTTGCGTGTCTTCAGTCACAGGTGCCCAGATATCGGCGGTCAAGCGCGTCGGCGAAGGTGCTCGCTGGCAAGAATAGGGGGGATCGACATTTATTGGAAATTTCTCTGCCTGATCGGGCAGATAGTTCGTCTCAATCATCCGTTTTGGTTTCCAGAGCCTGAAGAAACAGCAACAGTGCCACCTCTTCGGCATCGAGCCCTTTGCGTACACGCCGGCTCGGCAAGTCTGCCAAGCGTCCTAAAGCGTAATGCTCAAGCACGGCGGGGTGAATATAGCAGCGCCTGCACACTGCCGGTGTGTTGCCCAGCCTTGCCGCCACTTGCTTGACGATGGTGGCGACCTGGCGTTTGGCTTCGCTGTCCGGCTCCCAGGCCAGAGGCCGCAACAGGCTAAGTGCCAGGCTGCTGCCCGCCCAGGTTCGATAGTCCTTGGCGGTGAAGTCGGCACCGGTCAGCTCCTGCAAAAACTGATTGACCTCGCTTGAACCAATACTGTGCCGTTGCCCATCGTCATCCAGGTACTGAAACAGCGCTTGCCCTGGCAGCTCCATGCAGCGCTTGAGCAGATTGGCCAGGCGCCTGTCTTGCAGCGTGACGTTGTGCTCGACCCCTCGCTTGCCACGAAACTGGAAACGGATCGTACTGCCTTGCACCTGGACATGGCGATTGCGCAGGGTTGTCAGGCCGTAGGACTTGTTGTCGCGCAGGTAGCGTTGGTTGCCGATGCGGATCAACGTGTGGTCCAGCAAGCTCACGACCAGTGCCATGACTTTTTCACGATCCAGGCCAGGGCGCGCTAAGTGAATTTCCAACTGCGCGCGCAGTTTGGGCAGGGCTTGGGCAAAGGCCAGCATCCGACCGTATTTGTGCTGATCTCGCAGTTCCCGCCATTGGGCGTGGTAGCGATACTGTTTGCGGCCGCGTGCATCGCGCCCGGTGGCCTGCAGATGGCCTTGTGGGTCGCTGCAGATCCAGACGTCGGTGTAGGCCGGTGGGATCACTAGCGCGGCGATGCGTGCAAGGGTCGGTTTGTCCTTCACCCGTTGCCCGTCAGCATCGAGGTAGATGAAGCGGTCACGCCAGCGGCGCCGAGTAAGGCCCGGCTGGCTGTCTTCGACGTAGTGCAGACTTGGAGGCAGAGGGCAGTCGAGCATTGGCATCAGGCCTCGGTAGGGTTCCTGATCAATGGACAACGGCGGCATCAATGATGCTCACCCCAGTAATGCCACCGACTTGATCTGCGCGTAGAGCGTCTGACCGGGGTGCAGTCCAAGCTGGTCGGCGGAGAAGCGGGTGATCCGCGCCAGCAAAGCGTTGCCGCCAGCATCCAGGCTAACCAGCATATGGGCCGGGTTGCTCGACGGGCGTGCCAGGCAGACCTGCACCGGCAGGCGGTTGAGAATGCTTGAAGTATCGTCGGCGCGCAGCGCCAGGCTTACATCTCGCGCTTGGACTTTCACCCGTACTGGGCTGCCGATGCTGTGCGCCGGGTGGGCGATTCGCAACACGGGTCCATCATGTGCGGACAGGCGCAGGTCCAGCAGCCCGTAGTGCGCGTCGTGGCCGACGACCGTCCCTGTTAACACGACCCCGGCGTCCTCGTCCTGGGCCAGGGGCAGGTCAAGGCGAGCCAACGTTTCGCTGATCGGCCCGCTGGCGATCGCCTGGCCTTGTTCCAGTAGTACCAGGTGGTCGGCCAGCCGAGCCACCTCGTCCTGGGCATGACTGACATACACCAAAGGGATATCAAGTTCGTCATGCAGCCGTTCCAGATACGGCAAGATCTCTCTTTTGCGAGGCCCGTCCAGTGCGGCCAACGGTTCATCCATCAGCAACAGTTGTGGGCTGCAGAGCAGTGCGCGGGCGATGCCCACCCGTTGTGCCTCACCGCCAGACAACGTAGTCGGTTTGCGGTCGAGCAAGTGGCCGATGCCCAACAATTGGCAGGCCTGGTCAAGGCTGACCTTACGCGCCGCTTGAGCGATGCGCCGCCAGCCGAATTGCAGATTGCTGCGCACCGACAAGTGGGGGAACAGGCTGGGCTCCTGGAATACGTAGCCCACCGGCCGTAGATGCGGCGCCAGAAAATGGCCGTGGGCGCTATCTTCCCAGATGACTCCATTGACCTCGATATAGGCGCTGGCAGCCCGCTCCAGCCCGGCCAGGCAGCGTAGGCACGAGGTTTTGCCTGAGCCGGAGTGGCCGAACAAAGCACTGATGCCTCGGCCAGGGAGGTTGAGGTCGATATCCAGGGTGAAGTCGTCGCGCGCCAGCTTCAGTCGCGCCACTATCGATCCGCTCATTTTAAGCCCAGCCTGTTTTGGCGCGGCGCCCGGCATACAGCAAGAGCAGCACCAGGAATGAGAAAATCAGCATGGCGCCGGCTAGCCAGTGGGCTTGTGAATAGGCCATGCCCTCGACATGGTCGAAGATCTGCACTGAAACCACCCGCGTCTTGTCTGGGATGTTGCCGCCGATCATCAACACCACCCCGAATTCCCCCACCGTGTGGGCGAAACCGAGAATGCTGGCGGTGACAAAACCCGGGCGTGCCAATGGCAGCACAACGTGTACGAACGTGTCCCAAGGGCTGGCTCGCAGGGTGGCAGCCACTTCCAAGGGGCGCTGACCAATGGCGCTGAAAGCGTTCTGCAGCGGCTGCACTACGAAGGGCATGGAGTAAACGGTCGAGCCGATCACAAGGCCGGTAAAGCTGAACACCACGGTACCCAGCCCCAATGCCTGGGTAGCCTGGCCCAGCCAGCCATGGGGCCCCAAGGCGATCAGCAGATAAAAGCCGATCACTGTTGGAGGTAACACCAAAGGCAACGCCACCACTGCGCCCACTGGCCCGCGCAGCCATGAACGCGTGCGGGCCAGCCACCAAGCGATGGGCGTGCCGACGATCAGTAGGATCAACGTGGTCAAGCTGGCTAGCTTGATCGTCAGCCAGATCGCACCAAAGTCACTGGCATCCAGGGGCATCAGATTTCATAGCCGTACGACTTGATCAGCGCAGCGGCCTTCGGGCCTCTGAGGTAGTCCACCAGGGCTTTTGCCGCCGGGTTTTCCTTGCCTTTGTTGAGGATCACTGCATCCTGACGGATCGGCTCATGCATGCTGGCCGGTACTATCCAGGCCGAGCCACTTTGTACCTTGCCGTCTTTGTAGATTTGCGACAAGGCGACAAAGCCCAGCTCGGCGTTACCAGTGGACACGAACTGGAACGCCTGGGTGATGTTCTGGCCTTCGACGATTTTGCCTTTGGTGGCCTCGGTCAGTTTCAGTTTGTCCAGTACTTGAGTCGCTGCCAGCCCATAGGGCGCAGTTTTCGGGTTGGCGATCGACAAATGCTGGAATGCATTCTTTTTCAGCACATCACCTGCTGCATCGACGTAGCCGGGCTTTGCCGACCATAACGCCAGGGTGCCGATGGCGTAGGTGAACCGCGAGCCAGGAACGATCTCTTTCTCAGCTTCCAGCTTCATCGGCGTGCTGTCGTCAGCTGCGAGAAATACCTCAAACGGCGCACCGTTCTTGATCTGCGCGTAGAACTGCCCGGTGGCGCCGTAGGCTGCGACCAGTTTGTGGCCGGTGTCCTTTTCGAAGTCCTTGGCGATGGCCTGTATAGGCGCGGTGAAGTTAGCAGCGACCGCGACCTGTACCTCTTCAGCACACGCGCTATTGAGGTGGATCAGGCTGGCCAGGGTGGTGGCGGCCAAGGGCAGAAGGCGAATGCGCATGTAGAGAGTTCCTTAGAGGGTTATCGTTATGATGTTTAATATATAGCGATAAACCAAGAATCGGAAAGGGCCTGGCAGGGCGGTCAGATCAAAACTTTATAGCGCTATCTGCTCCAGGGCTTTGGCGGCGATTTCTCGGGTCAGTTGCTCGGCCGGCAAGTGCCGGCCAAGGCGCAGCGCCTGGCCTGCCCAAAGATTGCTGAAATCGCTGTTGCCCTGGGCCTCGGTTATTGCCCGCAACGGCAACAAGGCGCCGCCCGCGAGCGGGAAGCGCGGAGCCAATTCACTCATCGGCCCCAGCTCCCGCATGATGCGGTTATTGATGCCCCGTGCCGGTCGCCCGGTGAACAGGTTGGTCAACGCCGTATCACTGGCCGACGCAGTATCCAGCGCCTGGCGGTGGGCAGGGGAGACCTTGGCTTGCGGGCAGAACAGGTAGGCGGTGCCGATCTGCACTGCGCTGGCACCCAGTGCCAGTGCTGCAACCAGTCCACGATGGTGACCGATGCCTCCGGCCGCGATCACCGGCAGGCGAACCGCATCGGCCACCTGAGGCACCAGGGCAAAGGTGCCTATCTGGCTGTTGATGTCCTCGCTGAAGAACATGCCGCGATGCCCGCCCGCTTCGTTACCCATGGCAATGATCGCATCGCAGCCATTGGCTTCGAGCCACAGCGCTTCTTCGACCGTGGTGGCGCTTGATAACACCTTGGCCCCGCTGGCCTTCACCCGTTGCACAAAGGAAGCTTCGGGCAGGCCGAAATGAAAGCTCACCACCTCAGGGCGCATCTGCTCGACCAGCACACAGCTCTGTTCATCGAATGGCGCCCGGTTGGAAACTGGCGTCGGGGCCGAGAAGTCGGCGCCGACTTCGGCATAGTACCTTTCAAGTGCCTGCTTCCAGCGAGCCTGTTGGGCGCTGTCGGGTACTGGAGGCAGGTGACAGAAGAAGTTCAGGTTCAGCGCAAGGCCAGGGCACGCCGAGCGGAAGGTTTCGATTTCCTCACGCACTTGCTCGCCAGTGAGCATGGCGCAGGGCAGGGCGCCAAGGCCTCCTGCCTTAGCCACTGCAATGGCCAGGGCCGAACCGCTGGCTCCGGCCATTGGCGCTTGGAGAATGGGCAGCTGGATGTTCAGCAAATCGAGGATACGCCGGTCGGGCCAGTTGCTCATGCGCTTCTCCTTGTGGCTGCTGCCTTACAACGCTTTGCTCACCTGGATGTCGCTGATCTTCTCGGCGTCATCGCCGTGGATCTTGCGCAAGGCTTGCATGGCCTGTTCGTGGGAAGCGTCTGCCATCACCGCAAAGTCCCAACGGCGTTGGCCGTCGAGTTTGTACTTGATGACGTATTTGATGTTCTGGGTCATGGCGTGCCTTATCCGAGTTTCGATGACGAGCGGCGGATGATCTTGATCTTGTGAGTCAGGTTCGGTTTGCGCGTGACCGAGATCGGCCGGCTTGTCACGGTATCGATGGTGATATTCCAGAAACCTGTGCTGGGTACAGTGATCTTGGCGGGAAAGCGCTCGAAATGACCACCGTGGTAGGTGTGCCGGCCGCCGTTCTTGAAGCTGCGGAAATTGGCGTCGTTCATCAGGCGAATGTTGCAGCGCTGGGAGCACTCGATGACGACGATATCGTCCTCGTTGAGATGCTCGCGCTGGTGTACGAATTTCATTGGGTGCTCCGCAAAAATGGGTTCTGCAAAGGCGAACGATAACACGATGTCGGTTGCCACGGCGGCGCCTGGTGGTGTCTGGCAGATAAAACGGCCAAAGCGGGGAGCAAAACTGCCTGGCTGTTGTCG
Organism: Pseudomonas sp. KCJK9000; assembly: GCF_046230725.1. Lineage (NCBI taxonomy): Bacteria > Pseudomonadati > Pseudomonadota > Gammaproteobacteria > Pseudomonadales > Pseudomonadaceae > Pseudomonas > Pseudomonas sp. KCJK9000. The sequence continues at coordinate 79,937 of NZ_JBJJLN010000014.1, forward strand.
TACGCACTCTTGTTAGTCGAGGTGCGGCAAATGAAGTGGATGGTGGCAGCAGTACTGCTGACCTTGGGAGGTTGTGCCAGCGTTTCTGAACTCGAGCAGTCTCACGAAACCCTGGATGTCATGTCGGGCAAGGCACCCCAGGAGTATGCCGATTGTGTGAAAGAGCATTTGGCAAACAGCCGTGATCCCCTGGTCGAGGAACCCAAGGGTGACGGCGTGCGCCTGATTGTCCCGCAGAAGTTCACTCCAGGCAGTGGCCCTGCGGCCTTACTGGACATCAGCAAGCGCGCCAATGGCAGCAGCATCAAGCTGCATGAGCGTCTGAGCAACTTCCCGCTGCGCTCTGGCGATGTGCGTAAGGCAGCTACCGAATGCATCTCAGGTAGTTGATCTAGCGCAACGGGTGCGCGGTTAGCAGGCATATTGCCAGCCCTTTGTCGGCTTGGGCGTTGTTGCGGATAACCTGGCAGGGCTAGTATCCATTTGCTTATGTTTTTTAAGCCTAAGCTTATAACAAAAGAAATGGAGATTCGTGATGACACCGTTAAGGCACGTCCTGATCGGCAGCCTGCTGATCCTGGCCTGGCCGGCGGCGCACGCCGCCGATGGCCAGAAAGTCTTTACCCAAGGCGGGGCCAATCCCCTCGCCATGGCCTGCCTGGGTTGCCATGGCCCCGACGGTAACGGGGTAGCCGCAGCAGGTTTTCCCCGTCTGGCGGGCCTACCGGCCGCTTACCTGAGCAAACAACTGCGAGACTGGCGCAGCGGCAGCCGCCAACAGCCGGTCATGGCGCCATTGGCCAAGGCCCTGAGCGAAGATGAGATCGAAGCGGTCAGCCGCTACCTGGCGGGCCTTCCAAGTCTGCCCGCGCTGGATGGGCGCCGCCAACAGATAGCCAGTAATCCTACCGAGCGCTTGGCCCTCTACGGTGACTGGAGCCGTCAGATCCCAGGCTGCGTTCAGTGCCACGGCCCGGGTGGCAGCGGAGTTGGTGAGCATTTTCCGCCCCTGGCAGGTCAGCCCGCCGCTTACCTCATGGCTCAGCTCAACGCGTGGCGCGATGGCAGCCGCAGCAACGACCCCAATCAGTTGATGGTAGGCGTGGCCAAGGCCATGACTGACGCCGAAGTGAAGGCCGTTGCCGAGTACTTCGCTCAACCCGCCAGCCAGGAGGCCAAGCCATGAGAATGCTCTTGCCAACATTGCTATTGCTGGCCACGGGTACGGCATCAGCCACTCAGGCGCCCATCGCCATGGACGACCAGTCGCAACTGAACGTTCCAGGTAGCCAGGCGACACCTCAATTCGCCCCACCTAGCGAAAACGATATTCCGGACAATGCCTTCGGCAAGATGGTCCGCGAAGGGCACGCGCTGTTCGTCGACACCCGCAGACTGATGCCTGAGGCTGTTGGTAACGGCATGAACTGCAGCAATTGCCATCTGGACCAGGGCCGGCTGGCGCATTCGGCACCGTTGTGGGGTGCCTACCCGATGTATCCGGCTTACCGAAAGAAAAATGACAAGGTCAATACCTTCGCCGAACGTATTCAGGGCTGCTTCCAGTTCAGTATGAATGGCAAACCTCCTGCTGCCGATAGCCCACAGATGACAGCCCTGTCTGTGTATGCCTACTGGCTATCGACCAAGGCGCCGACGGGAGTGGAGATCGCCGGGCGCGGCTACCCTGAGGTGCCGCAACCTAAAGGTGGCTACGACTTTGCGCGCGGCCAGCAGGTGTACCGCGAACAATGCGCCATCTGTCATGGTGACAACGGTGAAGGGCAGAAGGTGGCCGGCGAATACGTGATGCCACCGCTCTGGGGCAAGGACTCGTACAACTGGGGCGCCGGCATGCACCGAATCAATACCGCTGCATCGTTCATCAAGCACAACATGCCGCTTGGCAAGGCAGGTAGCCTGAGCGATCAGCAGGCCTGGGACGTGGCTGCCTGGGTCAACCGCCACGAGCGGCCACAGGACCCGCGCCTGGTGGAAGGCTCGGTCGAGAAGACAAGGTTGAAATTCCACGCCAATGACGGTATCAACCTGTATGGCCAGAAGGTCGAGGGGGTGCTGATCGGGCAGGGTAGCGGCAACTGAAGTGCTGCGTCGCCGGCCCCATCAGCCACACCTGAAAGGGCCGGTTGACGAGATGTTCACGATTATTCTGGAACTATCTACACTCAGTTGTCTCGTATATTGGCAGCAGTCGTCACAGGCAGGGCATTGTAAGCTGCATGCCGCCTGATTAGACTGCGCCGAATTCCACAGGCCTCGCCTTTGTTTAAGGATGTTTATGATCAAGAAATGCTTGTTCCCGGCAGCCGGCTACGGCACGCGCTTCCTGCCTGCCACCAAAGCCATGCCCAAGGAAATGCTGCCGGTGGTCAACAAGCCACTGATCCAGTATGGCGTTGAAGAAGCATTGGATGCCGGTCTGAACGAGGTCTCCATCGTCACCGGGCGCGGCAAGCGTGCCCTGGAAGACCATTTCGACATCAGCTATGAGCTGGAAAACCAGATCAAGGGCACCGACAAGGAAAAATACCTGGTCGGTATCCGTCGCCTGCTTGACGAGTGTTCGTTCTCCTATACGCGCCAGACCGAAATGAAAGGCCTGGGCCACGCCATCCTGACCGGCCGCCCGCTGATCGGTGACGAGCCGTTCGCGGTAGTGCTGGCTGACGACCTGTGTGTCAACCTCGAAGGCGAAGGCGTGCTGGCCCAGATGGTTGCACTGTACAAGAAGTACCGCTGCTCCATCGTCGCCATTCAGGAAGTCGACCCGCAGGAAACTAACAAGTACGGCGTCATCGCGGGTGAGGAAATCAAAGACGGCATCTTCCGTGTTGACTCCATGGTCGAGAAGCCGAAGCCTGAAGATGCCCCGTCGAACCTGGCGATCATTGGTCGCTACATCCTGACCCCGGACATCTTCGAAAAGATCGAGCAAACCGAGCCTGGTAAGGGTGGCGAGATCCAGATCACCGACGCGCTGATGAAGCAAGCTGCCGAAGGCAATGTGATCGCTTACAAATTCAAAGGCCGCCGCTTCGACTGCGGTGGCGCCGAAGGCTACATCGAGGCGACCAACTTCTGCTTCGAACACTTCTACAAGGCTGGCAAGGCGTACTGATTCGCCCTTGCTTGGACCAGAGCCATCCTTCGGGATGGCTTTTTTGTTTGCGGCGGCCTTCGGCGTTATGCTGAGCGCCAGCCAAGGAGACTGAATACATGGCCTACGATTTTGATCTGTTCGTGATTGGCGCCGGTTCCGGCGGTGTGCGTGCGGCGCGTTTCGCTGCTGGTTTTGGCGCAAAGGTGGCGGTGGCCGAGAGCCGCTATCTGGGTGGCACCTGCGTTAACGTAGGTTGCGTGCCCAAGAAACTGCTGGTGTACGGCGCCCACGTCGCTGATGAGCTGGAGCAGGCAGCTGGCTACGGCTGGACCCTGGAGGAGGGGCACTTCGACTGGGGCAAACTGATCGCCAACAAGAACCGCGAAATCGAGCGCCTCAACGGTATCTACCGCAACCTGCTGGTCAACAGCGGTGTCACCCTGCTTCAGGGCCATGCACGCATCACCGGCGCCCATGAAGTGGAGGTCGACGGCCAGCGCTACAGTACTGAGCACATCCTGATTGCCACTGGCGGCTGGCCTCAAGTGCCTGACATACCGGGCAAGGAACTGGCCATCACCTCCAACGAGGCGTTCTACCTCAAGCAATTGCCGCGACGCGTGCTGGTGGTCGGCGGCGGCTATATTGCCGTCGAGTTCGCCGGTATTTTCCAGGGCCTGGGTGCTGACACTACGCTGCTGTACCGCGGTGACCTGTTCTTGCGCGGATTCGATGGCTCGGTACGTACCCACCTCAAAGAAGAGTTGGAAAAGCGCGGTTTGAACCTACAGTTCAATGCTGACATCCAGCGCATCGACAAGCTTGATGACGGCACGCTCAAAGCCACCCTCAAGGACGGCCGTGAGCTGCATGCCGATTGCGTGTTCTACGCCACCGGCAGGCGCCCCATGCTCGACAACCTGGGCTTGGAAAACACCGGTGTCGAACTGGACGAGCGTGGCTTCATTCGCGTTGACGAACAGTACCAGACCACTGCGCCGTCAATCCTTGCCATTGGCGATGTGATTGGCCGTGTGCAGCTGACGCCGGTAGCCTTGGCCGAAGGTATGGCCGTGGCGAGGCGGCTATTCAAACCTGAGCAATACCGGCCAGTGGATTACCAGAACATACCGACTGCCGTGTTCAGCCAGCCGCCGATCGGCACCGTTGGCCTGAGCGAAGAGCAGGCACTGGAAGCCGGGCACAAGGTACAGATCTTCGAAAGCCGCTTCCGCGCCATGAAGTTGACCTTGACCGACATTCAGGAAAAAACCTTGATGAAGCTCGTGGTCGACGCCGATACCGATAAGGTGTTGGGCTGCCACATGGTCGGGCCGGATGCCGGCGAGATCATCCAGGGCCTGGGCATTGCCCTTAAGGCTGGCGCGACCAAAATGCAGTTCGACGAAACCATTGGCGTACATCCGACGGCTGCGGAAGAGTTCGTCACCATGCGCACGGCAAGCCGCTGATGCTATAAGCCCCATCGGCGGATTGCCGTCGATGGGGCTATGGTGCAGGTGCGCAATCCTTTGCTCAGCCGATTCCCTTCTATTAATAGTTAGCCGTTATAGCCAAAACCAATCACAAGCATGAGCTTTGCCAATGAGCCTTTATGGGAGTCAGCCGGTAGGATTCTATCCATCAACTGATTCCAACCCCATGAAGGAGTGTCTCTCATGCCAATCATCAACAGCCAAGTCAAACCGTTCAACGCCACTGCCTACCACAAAGGCGAGTTCGTTCAGGTCAGCGAAGCCGATCTGAAAGGCAAGTGGTCTGTGGTGTTCTTCTACCCAGCCGACTTCACCTTCGTTTGCCCCACCGAGCTGGGTGACCTTGCCGACAACTATGCCGAATTCCAGAAGCTGGGCGTGGAAATCTACGGCGTGTCGACTGACACCCACTTCACCCACAAAGCCTGGCACGATACCTCGGACACCATCGGCAAGATTCAGTATCCACTGATCGGTGACCCGACCCACGTGATTTCGCGCAACTTCGACGTGCTGATCGAAGAAGCCGGCTTGGCCGATCGCGGTACTTTCGTGATCAACCCTGAAGGCCAGATCAAAATCGTCGAACTGAACGATGGCGGTGTTGGCCGCGACGCAACTGAACTGCTGCGCAAAGTCAAAGCTGCCCAGTATGTTGCCGCTCACCCAGGTGAAGTATGCCCGGCCAAGTGGAAAGAAGGTGAAGCGACCCTCGCCCCATCCCTGGACCTGGTCGGCAAGATCTAAACCGATGAGCCTGCCGCGGGCGGTGATCAGCCGCCAAAGCTGAAGTACTCACCGCCCCGTAAAAGCGCCCGGGCGAACTCGCCTGGGCGTTTTTGTATCCGAGTTTTGAAAAAGGAATCGCCCGTATGTTGGACGCCACGCTTAAATCGCAACTGAAAACCTACCTGGAGCGGGTCACCCAGCCGATCGAGATTGTTGCCTCCCTCGACGACGGCGCGAAATCCCGCGAACTGCATGACCTGCTGGTGGAAATCGCCAGTCTGTCGAACCTTATCACTCTCAGCGCGGATGGAAGCGATGCGCGTCGCCCTTCGTTCTCGTTGAACCGTCCAGGGGGCGATATCAGCCTGCGCTTTGCCGGCATCCCCATGGGCCATGAGTTCACCTCGCTGGTGCTGGCGCTGCTGCAAGTAGGCGGCCACCCCTCCAAGGCCAGCGCCGAAATCATCGAGCAGATTCAGGCGCTCGACGGTGAGTTCAACTTTGAAACCTACTTCTCGCTGTCGTGCCAGAATTGCCCGGATGTGGTCCAGGCCCTGAACCTGATGGCGGTGCTCAACCCCAATGTACGCCATGTGGCCATCGATGGTGCGCTGTTCCAGGATGAAGTCGAGGCACGCAAAGTCATGGCGGTGCCAAGCGTCTACCTCAACGGTGAAGTCTTCGGCCAGGGCCGCATGGGCCTTGAAGAGATTCTTGGCAAGATCGACACCCAGGCAGGCAGCCGTCAGGCCGAGAAAATCAACGCCAAGGATGCATTTGACGTGCTGGTGGTCGGTGGCGGGCCTGCCGGGGCTGCCGCGGCTATCTACGCCGCCCGTAAAGGCATCCGCACAGGTGTCGCTGCCGAGCGTTTCGGCGGGCAGGTACTGGACACAATGGCGATCGAGAACTTCATTTCGGTGCAGGAAACCGAAGGGCCCAAGCTTGCCATGGCGCTGGAAGAGCACGTCAAGCAGTATGACGTTGACATCATGAACCTGCAGCGCGGTGAGGCGCTGATACCCGGTGCTGCAGGCGGTCTGCATGAAGTGCGCCTGGCAAGCGGCGCTTCCCTCAAAGCCAAGACTGTGATTCTTGCAACTGGCGCTCGCTGGCGTGAAATGAATGTGCCCGGTGAGCAGCAATACCGTGCCCGTGGCGTGGCTTACTGCCCGCACTGCGACGGCCCGTTGTTCAAAGGCAAACGTGTGGCTGTGATTGGCGGCGGCAACTCCGGCGTGGAAGCGGCCATCGACCTGGCCGGTATCGTCGCCCATGTGACGCTGATCGAATTCGACGGCCAGTTGCGTGCCGACGCGGTATTGCAACGTAAGCTGCACAGCTTGGCGAATGTCGAGGTGATCACTAGCGCGTTGACCACCGAGGTGGTGGGTGACGGCGAAAAGGTCAGCGGCTTGCGTTACAAGGATCGCACCACCGATCAGGTGCATGATTTGGCACTCGAAGGCATCTTCGTGCAAATTGGGCTGCTGCCGAACACCGATTGGCTCAAAGGTACCGTCGAGCTGTCGCCACGTGGCGAGATCATCGTCGACGCCAGGGGCCAGACCAGTGTCCCAGGGGTGTTCGCTGCAGGGGACGTCACCACTGTGCCGTACAAGCAGATCGTCATCGCGGTGGGCGAGGGCGCCAAAGCCTCGCTTGCGGCGTTCGACCACCTGATTCGCACTTCCGCACCCGCTTGAGCCATTGAAAGCAAAGCAAACCTGAAGGTGTCTATGCTTGAACAGGACACCTTCAGGAGCTTTACCATGACTCTGATCAGCCGCGAACCCTGGTGGCTAGTCCCGCCCAAGCCTGGGCAGGTCGAACAGGATCTGCACTGGGGTTACCTCGAGATTTACGCCGACGGGCGTACCGTATTCGTCGATCAACGCCCTAGCGAACAGGAGTTGGCCGAGCGCAAAAGCTGCCGTAACTTTCCAGACCCGGAACAGTAGCAGGCTCAACCCTCCAATTCGGCCAGTCGTGCCTCCAGCGCAGCAATGCGCGCTTCAAGCGCTTCGATACGTTCCTCCGATACACCGGCGCCGCTGCTGCGACCGCTGCCTTCCACTTGTCGCGCGGCCAGAATTGCCTCGATCTCTGCCGGGTCACCCAAGGCATGGGTGTAGCGGTCTTCCCGTTGCCCTGCCTGGCGTGGCAGGTGCAGCGCCAGGTTTCGTGAAATCAGGCGTTCAAGCTGATGCTGGATCTGCTCGGTGTCATCGAAGTCATGCAGACGGCTGCTTCGTGTTAGCAGTTCGTTGAGCGTTTGTGGCCCTCGCAGGAACATCAGCCCCATCAGCACCAGTTGAGCTGGCACCAGCTCCAGCGCCTTGTCCACCCGATGCTCCCAGCGGTCAGCACGGCTGCCCATCTGCAGGCGGGCCATGCCCTGGCCTTCCAGGGCGCGCAGCGCCTGGCCGACCTGGCCCTGGGACAGGTTCATCACCGGTTCCCGGCTGGTCTTCTGGTTGCAGGCCAGGACCAGGGCGTTGAGGGTCAGTGGGTAGCTTTCCGGGCTGGTAGCCTGCTTTTCGATCAGCGCACCGAGAATGCGGACCTCAATGTTACTCAAGCGGCCTTCGCCTGCGGGTTGATGTTCTGACATGGCCCTGTCTCATTGCTGGGGGAAGGCCACTAGCGTAGGTAATGCTGCGGTGCAAGGCAATCAGGGGCCGCTTGAAAGGGCCCCCATGCTCAAGCGCTGCTGCGCTCGTTGGCCAGGCAGGCCGCTGCTGTGAACAATACATCGGTGGAGGAATTGAGCGCCGTTTCGGCCGAATCCTGTAGCACGCCGATGATGAAACCTACGGCCACCACCTGCATGGCGATTTCACTGGGAATGCCGAACAGGCTGCATGCCAGCGGAATCAACAGCAGCGACCCCCCCGCAACGCCTGAAGCACCGCAGGCGCAGATCGCGGCCACCACGCTCAGCAGCACGGCCGTCGGCAAGTCAACCGCAATGCCAAGCGTGTGTACTGCCGCCAAGGTCAGCACGGTGATGGTGATCGCCGCGCCCGCCATATTGATGGTTGCGCCCAGCGGTATGGATACCGAATAGGTATCTTCGTGCAGGCCCAGGCGCTCCGACAGCGCCAGGTTGACGGGTATGTTGGCCGCCGAACTGCGGGTGAAGAATGCAGTGATGCCGCTTTCGCGCAAGCACATCAACGTCAGTGGGTAAGGATTACGGCGGATCTTCCAGAACACGATAAGCGGGTTCATCACCAATGCCACGAAGAGCATGCAGCCGATCAGTACCGCCAGCAGGTGCAGATAGCCAAGCAGGGCGCTCAAGCCTGACTCGGCCAGCGTCGAGCTGACCAGGCCGAAGATGCCAAGGGGAGCGAAGCGAATGACCACGCGTACGATCAGCGTGACGCCGTTGGACAGGTCCTCGACCACGGTTCGGGTATTCTGGCCAGCATGGCGCAGAGCGACTCCAAGGCCGATGGCCCAGGTCAGCACGCCTATGAAATTGGCGTTGAGCAGCGCCTTGATCGGGTTGTCCACCGCACTGAGCAGCAGGTTTTGCAGCACCTCGCCGATGCCCCCCGGTGCACTGAGGTCCGCCCCTGCGGCATTGAGCGCCAATGGCGAAGGGAACAGCATGCTGGCGACCACTGCCACGGCCGCGGCAGCGAAGGTGCCCAGCAGGTAGAGCCAGAGGATGGGGCGGATATGGGTTTCCTGGCCGTGACGGTGGTTGGCGATCGACGCCATCACCAAGATGAACACCAGTACAGGCGCAACGGCCTTCAGCGCGCTGACGAAAAGTTTGCCAAGAAAACCCACGTCAAGGGCTATAGAAGGCGCTAGCAGGGCCAGTGCGATACCGGCCACCAGGCCGATAATGATCTGGGTGACCAGGCTGGTGCGGTCGAGGAAGTGGAAAACAGGCGTCATGTGTAGCAGCGTCTCTAGTCTTGTAAGGGCGCGACTCTAGCATAATCAACCCGGTGCTTTTCGACGGCCCGCCGCTACCAGTGGAATAACTCCCGTCGTGCGCCCTCGGTGATCGCCACGATACCTGGGTGCTTGACCTTGCGCTCCACCGAAATGGCATAAAACGATTCTTGCACTGCCTCGGTCTGGCCAATCAGCTCCACACCATATTGGCGGCACACTTCATCGGCTATCACGCTGGGTGCAACGAACACCCCGCTACCAGACTGCCCAAAGGCCTGCATCAACGCACTGTCGTCGAATTCACCGATGATCCTAGGTTGGACCTGCTGATCCCCGAGCCAGCGCAGCAGGCGGCTGCGCACCACGGTTTCAGGCCCAGGAATCAGCAATGGGGCATCGTGCAGGCAGGCAGGGAAGGGGCCAGCATGTTGCCTGGCCAAGGCGGGCGTGGCGAAGAAGCTCAGGCCGCATTCGCCCAGCTTCTGACTGTAGCCTTTGATATCCAGGTGGCTGGGCATTGGGCTGTCGGAGATCACCAGGTCCAGGCGCTGGATCGCAAGGTCCGCCAGTAGCCGTTCCAGTTTGTCTTCCCGGCAATTGATGCGCAGGACCTCCTCCAATGCCATGGTCGGTGCCAGCAAGCGGTAGACGATGGATTTAGGCACCACATCCGCCACCCCCACCCTGAACAGAATCTGTTCTTGTGGGCCGGCCCTGAGAATGGCCTCCAGCTCGCCGCCAAGCTGGAACATCTGCTCGGCGTAGACCAGCGCCTGACGACCGGTCTCAGTCAGCTCCAACTGCCGGCCTACGCGCTGGAAAAGATCGAGCCCGTAGTTCTGTTCGAGCAGGGTGATCTGCCCGCTGATGGTTTGTGGCGTCAGGTTCAATTGGGTACTGGCCCGGGCGATGCTGCCGGTCTTGGCCACCACCCAGAAGTAATGCAGCTGGCGATAATTGAGCATGGGGCAAATCTGGATTCGGAAAAAACGAAGTATACACCCCGAAAATACGAATTTTCCTGAGGTTTAAGCGTCTTTAGAATGCCTCTGATCAGGCGCTTGGCGCCGTCGGTATTACGAAGTGAGGACACCATGCTGCATTTCAAATCCATTGGCACTCCCTTGGTACTAGCTCTGGCGCTGGTGGCCCTTGCCGGCTGCGACCAGGCTGAGAAGTCGGCCCAGCAATTGCTTGACCAGGCGGCGCAGTCGGCTAAACAAGCGATAGACGACACCCACAAAGCCGCCCAGCAAACCTTGAGCGATGCCATTGGCAGTGAGGGCCAGAAGCCCGAAAGCGGCAAGCCAAACACCTCTTCCCAAGAAATTTGACCCCAACCGCCGCTGCAGGATTAGAAAATGGAATATCTGCTGGAACTCGCTGCAAGCCCTACCGCCTGGATCGCTTTGGCTACCTTGGTGGCCATGGAAGTCGTCCTGGGCATCGACAACCTGATCTTCATCTCGATCCTCACCAATAAGCTGCCAGTGGAGTACCGCTCCAAAGCACGGCGTATCGGTATCAGCATGGCTTTGATCATGCGCTTGGCGCTGCTCAGCACAGTAGCCTGGATCGTGCAGTTGACCGACCCTGTGTTCGAAGTATTCGGCAATGCCTTCTCCTGGAAGGACATGATTCTGATCGCTGGCGGCCTGTTCCTGCTGTGGAAAGCCACGAAAGAAATTCACGAGAACGTCGACCCACACGGCGCCAAGGAAGAAGCCAAGGTTTCGTCGACAGTGACCTTGGGCTTCGCTGCGGCTATCTTCCAGATCTTGCTGCTGGACATTGTGTTCTCGGTCGACAGCATCATCACCGCCGTTGGCATGACAGAGCATCTGCCCATCATGATCATTGCCGTGATCACCGCGGTGATCGTGATGATGGTGGCTGCTGATCCGCTGGCCAACTTCATCAATGACAACCCTACCGTGGTCATGCTGGCGCTGGGCTTTTTGATCATGATTGGCATGACGCTGATCGCCGAAGGGTTTGGCGCTCATGTTCCAAAAGGGTACGTGTATGCGGCGATGGCATTCTCGACGGCGATCGAGGTGCTAAATATCCTGGCTCGCCGAGCACGCCTGAAGCGCGGCGCAGCTGAACGCTG
>NZ_JBJJLN010000015.1:0-89762 GCF_046230725.1 Pseudomonas sp. KCJK9000
TGTCGTATCTAATTGATTAATAAGGATTAAAATACAAAATCCCCAAAAAGGTGAGCCCTTTCACCATTTTGACGCACTTGACAAGAAGCCAAATTGGTCAAGATTTTCCATGCAAAATCAGCTGCTTGATTCCTGGCATGGCGGCGCTGGGTGCGCCGATGAAAAAAAGCCCTGCACCAGTTTGAAACCTGTACCAGCCAAACCGAGCGGCAGTCGGCGGCGTGAGCGGAGCCCGGGAGAGCCCCATAACCCTCAGCTGCCTTCGAATTAATCATTGCAGATCAGGTGTTTACCTCCTGTTGGCGGCGGCCGGCCGGGTAGGCGTAAGCCAAACCGGCACGCTATTTGAGTACGGCCCAGGCGCCAGGCCGGACCGGAGGAGCAGTACTGGTGGTGTGTGTACTCCGGCCATCGCGTTAGCCCGATGAGCAGACAACTAGAAAAAATCTGGAGAAGGCCCCATGCAACAGAGCAGATCGCAAATGGTCGAGCAGGCAGGCCTGTTCGAACTGGCCGCAGGGAGCGATGTCCTCGACAGCCCCCGCTACAACCATGACATCGCCCCGACCAAGGTGCATCAACGCACCTGGAACAAGTGGCACATCACCGCGCTGTGGGTGGGCATGTCCATCTGTGTGCCCACCTACACCCTCGGCGGGGTGCTCACGGCCTACTTCGGCCTGAGCGTGGGCGAGGCGCTGCTGGCGATTCTGCTGGCCAACCTCATCGTGCTTATTCCGCTAACGCTCAATGCCTTCCCAGGCACCAAGTACGGCATCCCGTTTCCGGTGCTGCTGCGTTCATCGTTCGGCATACTGGGGTCCAACGTGCCGTGCCTGATTCGTGCGGTGGTCGCCTGTGGCTGGTTCGGCATCCAGACCCTGTTCGGCGGCTTGGCCATCCACCTGTTCCTGAGCTCCATCTTCGAAGGTTGGAGGGCGCTGGCCGGCACTGGCGAAGTGATCGGCTTCATGATCTTCTGGGCCCTGAACCTGTGGGTGGTACTGCGCGGCGCCGAGTCGATCAAGTGGCTCGAGACATTGTCGGCACCGCTGCTGGTAGCGGTCGGTTTCGGCCTGCTGTTCTGGGCCTTGCCGCACATGTCGATGACCGAACTGCTGGCGCAGCCACCCAAGCGCCCGGAAGGGGCCAGCGTAGTGGGTTACTTCTGCGCAGGGCTCACCGCCATGGTGGGTTTCTGGGCTACCTTGTCGCTGAACATTCCTGACTTCAGCCGCTATGCCAAAAGCCAGAAGGATCAGATTCTTGGGCAGATCTTCGGCCTGCCGTTGACCATGTTCCTGTTCGCATCGCTGGGCGTGGTGATGACGGCTGCTTCGGCCTCGCTGGTGGGTGAAACGGTATCGGACCCTGTCAGCCTGATCGGCAAAATTCAAAGCCCCGGCTGGGTTGCACTGGCGATGGCGCTGATCGTGATCGCAACGCTTTCGACCAACACTGCCGCCAACATCGTCTCGCCAACCAACGACTTTCAGAACATCGCCCCACGCCTGATCGGGCGCAGCCGGGCGGTGTGGTTGACCGGCCTCATCGGCCTGGCGCTGATGAGCCATGAACTGCTGAAGAAACTCGGCTGGATCGTATCTGACCTTAGCCTGGAAAGCGTGTATTCGAACTGGTTGCTTGGGTACTCCAGCCTGCTCGGGCCGATTGCCGGAATCATGGTGGTGGATTACTTCCTGATCCGCCGCCAGCAGCTGGACTTGGCCGGGCTGTACCGTGATGACGTGTACCCGGCCTGGAACTGGGCCGGCTTTGCTGCCTTCGCCTTGCCGGTAGGGCTGACCATTCTGGCCATTGGCAACAGCAGTTTCAGCTGGTTCTACGACTATGGCTGGTTCACCGGATCGCTGTTGGGCGGCGCGTTGTATTACGCCCTGGGCAGCGTGGCGGTACGCAGGGCGGTGATCGTGCCCGTTCAAACCAATAAAAATGCCTGAGGAGAAACACCATGAGCCAATCCCAGCACGTATTGAACTCAAACGAGCGCCACGTCGACAGCGCACGCCTTTGGCAGTCGTTGATGGACCTCGCCCGCCTGGGCGCTACGCCCAAGGGCGGCGTGTGCCGGTTGGCGCTGACTGACCTGGACCGTCAAGCACGTGACCTGTTCGTTCAGTGGTGCGAGGCGGCCGGCTGTACCGTCAGCGTCGATGCAGTGGGGAATATCTTTGCCCGCCGACCGGGACGTAACCCTAAGCTGCCGCCGGTGATGACGGGCAGCCATATCGACACTCAGCCAACGGGCGGCAAGTTCGATGGCTGCTTCGGGGTGATGGCGGGCTTGGAAGTGTTGCGTACGCTCAATGACCTGGGTATCGAAACCGAGGCCCCGTTGGAGGTAGTGGTCTGGACCAACGAAGAGGGCTCGCGCTTCCCGCCTTGCATGATGGGGTCAGGGGTTTTTGCCGGCAAGTTCACCCTCGAAGACACCTTGGCCAAGCGTGATGCCGCGGGTGTAACGGTAGGTGAGGCGCTCAACGCCATCGGCTATGCCGGCCAACGAGCGGTGCTTGGCCACCCGGTCGGCGCCTACTTCGAGGCGCACATCGAGCAGGGACCGATTCTGGAAGATCAGGCCAAGACCATCGGCGTCGTGCTTGGCGCATTGGGGCAGAAGTGGTTCGACCTGACCTTGCGCGGTGTAGAAGCCCACGCCGGCCCGACCCCGATGCACCTGCGCAAGGATGCGCTGGTCGGGGCCGCTGCGGTGGTGGAGGCGGTCAACCGCACCGCCCACGCGCACCAACCCCATGCCTGCGGCACGGTCGGTTGCCTGCAGGCCTACCCCGGCTCGCGCAATGTGATCCCGGGTGAAGTGCGCATGACCCTGGACTTTCGCCACCTGGAGGGCCAGCACCTGGATGCGATGATCGCCGAGGTGCGTACGGTGATCGAAGAAACCTGTGCCAAGCATGGCCTGAGCCACGAGCTGGTGGCTACGGCCGATTTCCCGGCGTTGTATTTCGACCGCGGGTGTGTCGACGCGGTGCGCGATTCGGCACAGGCGCTAGGCCTTGCGCATATGGACATCGTCAGTGGGGCAGGGCATGACGCGATCTTCCTGGCCGAACTGGGGCCGGCGGGGATGATCTTCGTGCCTTGCGAAAACGGCATCAGCCACAACGAAATCGAGAACGCCACACCCGAGGACCTGGCAGCGGGCTGCGCGGTGCTGCTGCGGGCGATGCTGGCGGCGTCGCAAGCGATTGCCAGTGGACGGCTGGCTGCTTGACTGCTTGAGGGTATCGAGCATGTTGCTCGGTTGCAGATAGCGCGCCGCACACGCGGCGCTCTTGCAAGGCCCTTGGCTGAACCGAGACGATCTTGCCGACGTTTGAAGCTTGGCTCTTCAAGCCATCACTGGCAGTAGGTAGCCATCGCGACCGATGCGGTAGCGCTGCAGGTCCCACGCCAAGGTCAGGTGGCCGCAGTAGTACTTTTGCGCCTCCTCACGCACATCGTCGATGCACGGGCTGCGCTTGGGGTCTGCTTGGTAGCGAGCGCTGAAATGCGTCAATACCAGGTTGCGCACGCCCGCCGTCTCAGCGAACTGCGCCACCGCCGCCGCCGTGCTGTGGCCAAAGGAGTTGCCGTTGCGCTCGACGATGGGTTGGGTGTAGGTCGCCTCATGTACGAGCACATCGACGTCCCTGGCAACCTCGGCGAGTAACCCCGGGTTGTCGTTGTCACCGCAGACAATCACCCGCCGCGGTGGTCGCGAGGCTTTGAGGTAATCACAGGCCTCGAGCCGCTGCCCGGCATGCTCCACCGTCAGCCCTTTGGCCAGGTGGCCCCACAATGGCCCGCGCGGGATGCCTTCAGCGACAAGCCGCTGAACATCCAGGCGAGGCTCCGGGTTCAGTTCGGTGAACACAAAGCCGACGCTTGGAACCCGATGTGACAAAGGTACGGCGCTGACCTGCACCTGGGCGCTTTGCCACGGGGCCATTTGCTCGACCGGCAACAAGCGCAGTGGGTACGGCAGGTGGGTATCGCTTGCGCTCAGGGTCAGGCGCACCCAGGCATGCAGGGCGGTCGGCAATATCAGGTCGAGCGGTTCGCTGCGTCCGCCCATCGCGGCGCTGGCTAGCAGCCCCGGTAGCCCGAAGCAATGGTCGCCATGCACATGAGTGATGAAGATGGCGCGCAGATCACGCACCGAGAGCGAGCTGCGCAGTAACTGATGCTGGGTGCCTTCGCCGCAATCGACCAGGTACCAGTGCTTGCCACTGGCTTCGATCACGGCGGTGGCGCTGACATTTCGGCTTTTGGTCGGCACCCCTGACGAGGTGCCTAGAAACTGCAGGTCCACGGGTTCGCTCCATGCGCGGGTGGCCACACGATAGCGGCATCCGCGCGCGGCGTCGATGCTCAAGGCGCGGTCGGGGTGCCCTGGCGCCAGATCAGCTTACTGGTGTCATAACCCTGTTTGCGGGCAATGGCCACGAGCTCATCGCGGGTTTGGTCGGTGATTGCCGGAGTACGCGACAGCAGCCAGAGGTACTCGCGGTTGGGGTGGCCCACCAGCGCCACGCGGTAGTCCTTGTCGTGGTACAGCACCCAATATTCGCCCTTGGTCAACCCTGGCGCCAGGCGGCTGAACCAGTTGTCGAAACGCACCCACAGCTTGTCGGTCTTGCCTGGGACTTGCGCTTCGGCGATGCCATGGGCTTCGTTGACTTCACCGTCCTTCTCTTTGCAGCGGTTGGTGACGTCGATCCGGCCGTCTTCGCGCAGCGCGTAGTGCGCTTCTGACTGCACGCAGTTGCGCTGGAAGAACATAGGCAGCCGTGCCAGCTCGTACCAGGTGCCCTGGTAGCGTTGCAGGTCGACTTGCATCGTGGAGGGCGCAGCTTGGTGGTCGTCGTTGGAACCGACGCAGCCCATCAGGGCGAGGGTCATGCAGGAAAACATCAGGGCCTTGCGCATCGCCATGGCAGATCTCCTTAAAGCGAGGTAATGGGCTCACTTTCGTTTCGACGCGGCTGGGGTCTAAAAGTTGTATCGAGCCTGGTCAATAGCGCCAGGCAGGTGCATGCAGCGCGTGGTGATTGCGCCGGGCCCAAAGTCCCAGTTTTGGCACAAGCGCGGTCAATCCACTGAGTTACCATTCCCGTTGTGAACCCTTTCCCACAGGAGTGCCGCCCGTGACCGAGTACACCGCGTTCAAGGTCGAACTGACCGACAATATCGCCCATGTGCAAATCAACCGACCGGAGAAGATCAACGCGATGAACGCCGCCTTCTGGTCGGAGATCGTCGACATCTTCCAGTGGATCGACGACACCGATGCGGTGCGTGTAGTGGTAATCAGTGGTGCGGGCAAGCATTTTTCCGCAGGTATCGATTTGATGATGCTGGCATCGCTGGCCGGCCAGATGGGCAAGGATGTGGGCCGCAATGCCCGGCTGCTGCGCAAGACCATCCAGCGCTTACAAGCTTCGTTCAATGCCGTGGACAATTGCCGCAAGCCGGTGCTGGCGGCAGTCCAGGGTTACTGCATTGGCGGTGCGATCGACCTGATCTCGGCCTGCGACATGCGTTACTGCAGCCGCGATGCGCAGTTCTCGATCAAGGAGATCGACATGGGCATGGCCGCGGATGTTGGCACCTTGCAACGTTTGCCACGTATCATCGGCGACGGCATCATGCGTGAGCTGGCCTTCACCGGGCGCTATGTCGAGGCCGACGAGGCCCTGCGCATCGGCCTGGTGAACCGAATCTACGACGATCAGGCTGGTTTGCTGGACGGCGTGTTTGCCGTCGCCCGCGAAATTGCCGAAAAATCGCCGATCGCTGTGGCCGGAACCAAGCAAATGCTCAGCTACATGCGTGACCATCGCATCGATGATGGCCTGGATTACATTGCCACCTGGAACGCCGCCATGCTGCAGTCCGAAGACCTGCGCGTGGCCGTGGCGGCGCACATGAGCAAACAGAAACCGACGTTCGCCGACTGACCGGGCCGGGAACGCGCAGTATAGGAACCCCCGACATGGCAGCTCGCTGGACGACCGCAGTTCTGGACCCAAACATCACCGGCGCTTTGGCCGTGGCCCGCAGCCCGGAAGGGTTTCTGGTGGACGCCAACGGCGCGCTGTTCCCTCGTGACTGGCTCAAGCGCCAGGGCCTGGACGTGCTATGTGAACACGGCATAGGACACTTCGATGGGCAGCCTGTGGTCCTGCTGGAGCTGCGTAGCGCGAGCGAGGTTGCCGGCTGCAGCTGGCGCGGGCTGCGCGCATTCATGCTTGAAGGCGACTTTGACACCTATAAAGTGCTCGGCTACGCCGCGCAGATCGGCACCTGGGCCCGCGAGCATCGCTTCTGCGGCAGCTGCGGCCGGGCGATGACTCAGATTCACTGGGAGCGGGCGATGTACTGCCAGCCCTGCGACCTGCGCAGTTACCCGCGCATTTCGCCGAGCATGATCGTACTGGTGACCCGAGGTGACGACATTCTGCTGGCCCGCTCGCCGCGCTTCGTCACGGGTGTGTACAGCACCCTGGCCGGCTTCGCCGAGCCGGGCGAGTCGGCCGAAGAGTGCCTAGTGCGTGAGGTGCACGAGGAGGTGGCGGTGCAGGTGAAGAATATTCAGTATGTTGGGAGCCAATGTTGGCCGTTTCCTCACTCGATGATGCTGGGCTTTCATGCCGAATATGCCGGTGGCGAAATTGTCATGCAGCCGGATGAGATCGAGGATGCCAAGTGGTTCAGTGTGCACGACCTTCCGCCGCTGCCGGCGGGGCGTTCGATTGCGCGCTACTTGATCGACCTCTATGTGGCGCAGCGGCTGGGCCGTGATATCCCTGCTTTCAACCCCTGACGGCAGTGGGAAACGCTCTGCGACGATGACACATAACATTTTGGGCGCAGCTTCAATGGGGTGGCGGGGGTGTCACTACCGGTCAGGCCTGCCCGAACCAATGCTGCCACGCTAAACGCACGGTCAATGCCAATACCACGGTGATGAACACCGGGCGGATGAATTTGCTACCGCCGCTGATCGCCGTGCGTGCGCCGAAAAAGGCGCCGATCATCACCGACATGCCCATGCACAAGCCAACGATGTAATCCACCTGCCCGGAAATGATGAACACCGTCAGCGCCGCGATGTTGCTGACGAAGTTCATGCTGCGCGCTACCCCGCTGGCGCGGACCAGGTCGATGGGGTACAGCAGCAATGTGCTCACGGTCCAGAATGCACCGGTGCCGGGGCCGGCCACGCCGTCGTAGAAGCCCAGAGTGAAGCCTTGGGGAAACTGCCATTTCTTTTTGATTGGCGCATCGGCATCCAGCGGCGCTTTGGGTGTACCGCCCAATAGCAGATAGATACCGCAGGCGAACACGATCACCGGCAGCATTTTGTTCAGCCACTCGGCCGGCATGAAGTGCGCTAGCACCGCGCCGATCGAGGCGCCAATCAGCGTTGCGAGCAGGGCCGGGCGCCACTGCGCCGGGTGGAACAGCTTGCGCTTGTAATAAGTGAAGCCGGCGGTGGCCGAGCCGAAGGTCGAGCTGAGCTTGTTGGTGCCCAGGACCAAGTGTGGCGGCATGCCGGCGGTAAGCAGCGCCGGTGTGGTCAGCAG
Organism: Pseudomonas sp. KCJK9000; assembly: GCF_046230725.1. Classification (NCBI taxonomy): domain Bacteria; kingdom Pseudomonadati; phylum Pseudomonadota; class Gammaproteobacteria; order Pseudomonadales; family Pseudomonadaceae; genus Pseudomonas; species Pseudomonas sp. KCJK9000. The sequence goes on from NZ_JBJJLN010000015.1 coordinate 7,614, forward strand.
GCCACCGCCACCGGCGATGGCATCGATGAAGCCTGCGATGAAGGCGACCAGCGTCAAGATCAGCAGGGTGAGCGGTTCTACGGTGAGTTCGAAGGGCATGGGTGCCTGGCAGGTAGAGGGCAGGGGCGCGGCAAATGGCCGCGCTAGAGGGGAGCCATGGTAATGCTGCTGATGATCGGTTGCCAGTGCCGGCCCCGTTCGTGAGTGAACCCGCCCGGGTCATCGGCCGTTGGTCATTGGCCCATCGTTGCATCTATCATCCAGTAGCCGCAGCAGCGGTAATCCAAGGCCTCAACAGGAACAACAATGCGCCGCCTGCCTTCTCTGACTGCCCTGCGGACCTTCGAGTGTGCCGCTCGCCATGGCCATTTCGGCCGTGCAGCTGCCGAGCTGTGTGTCACCGACAGCGCCGTAAGCCACCAAATTCGTCAACTCGAGGAGCAGCTTGGCGCCCCGCTCTTCGAGCGTGTAGGGCGCCAAGTACGCCCCAGCGCCGAAGCGCAGCGCTTGCTCCACCACTTGCAACAAGCCTTCGAGCTGATCGGCGCGGCTTGTGACGAGCTGCGTGACCCTGCCTCACAAGCCGTGCTTCGGGTGGCGGTCACTGCGGAGCTGGCGCAGAAATGGCTGGTGGCGCGCCTGGCCGACTTCACCAGTCGATATCCGCATATCACCTTGCACCTGCACGATCAGCCCATCGATGCCGGTGCGCCAGGGCTGGACGTAGACCTGGCCATCACCTACGGCACTGGCGCACTGGATGCCAGCACGTACTTCGTCCGGCCGCTGCCGCTGCTGCAATTCTTCCCCGTATGCAGCCCGGGATTGTTCAACCAGGGTGGGCTCAAGCGCCCCCGCGACCTGGTACGGCATTGCTTGCTTCACGACGATCAGGATGGCCGCACCTGGACCACCTGGCTGGCCACCCATGCTGACGATGCGCTGCCCAACCGGCAACTGTATTTCCCCCACGCTGCGTTGGCACTTGAAGCTGCATTGTTAGGGCAGGGGGTCGCGATGGGCGACACCCTGACATGCCAGGCCGACCTTCAGAGCGGGCGGCTAATACGCCCGTTTGCCGCCACGGTCACTGCGCAAGGTCAATATGCCCTGGTGTGCGAACGGCTGCGCCTGGAGCGGCCACCGGTGGCTGATTTCATCGAATGGTTCATCGAACAGCTTGCTGATAGCTGAATTGAATTCAATTATCGCTGAGTTTTCATCGTTGGAACTGCCCAGCAGTGCGGCGTAGCGTGCGGTCATCACCCAATGACACGAGGATGACCCATGGCACGTTCGCTCACTACCACTCCTAAGGCCGACGGTTTTCACCTGCCTGGCGAATTCGAGCGCAAGGCAGGCTGCTGGCTTGGCTGGCCCGAGCGGCCTGATGTCTGGCGCAACGGTGCTAAGCCTGCGCAGAAGGTCTGGGTCGAAATCGTTACGGCCATCGCTTCCAGCGAGCCGGTGACGGTGTGTGCTTCTGCCGCCCAGTATGCCAATGCCCGGCGCCTGCTGCCGCCTCAAGTACGGCTAGTGGAAATGACCTGCAATGACACCTGGTTCCGTGACAGCGGTGCCTGCTTTGTGGTCAACCCTGACAGTGGGCAGGTGCGTGGTGTGGACTTCGAGTTCAACGCCTATGGTGGGCTGGATGGCGGCCTTTACTACCCTTGGGACAAAGACGACCAGGTCGCTCAGAAGATGCTCGAAATCGAAGGCCTGGATCGCTATCGTGCACCGTTGATTGCCGAGCTTGGCGGTATCCAGAGTGATGGGCAAGGCAGCTTGCTGACCACCGAACAGTGCTTACTCAACCGCAACCGCAATGCTCATTTGGGCAAGGCCGAGGTGACCCGTCGGCTCGAGGACTACCTGGGCGCCGAGCAGGTGATCTGGCTGCCGCGGGGCTGCAAGTTCGATGAAACCGATGGCCACGTCGACGATCTGGCTTGTTTCGTACGCCCCGGTGAAGTGGTGTTGCAGTGGACCGATAACCGTGACGACCCACAGTGGGAGATCTACCAAGAGGCCTACGACATTTTGCGCAGTACCCGAGATGCCCGTGGCCGTGAACTGAAGGTGCACAAGCTGCTGCAGCCGGATGTGCTGGAGTGGACCGCCGAAGAAGCAGCTGGGCTCGACCAGGTCGACGGTACCCATCTGCGCCAGGCCGGCACCCGCATCTGCGCTTCGTATATCAACTACTATGCGGGCAATACGGCCATTGTCGTGCCACTGTTCGGTGATCGTAACGACAATATCGCCCAGGCGACGTTGGCCGAACTGTTCCCCGGCCACCGCATCATCGGTATCCAGAACTCTCGTGAGATTTTGCTCGGTGGTGGCAATGTCGCCTGTATCACCATGCCTCAATATGCTGGAGGCCGCTGATGAGAGCGCCCACGCTGGCGGTAGCGGTGGCCTTGGGTTGTGCGATGTCGGTGGCCCAGGCCACCGATACGCAGCAGCCAACCGTGAACCTGTATATATGGGGCGAATATCTGGCTCCCGACACCTTGACGCGGTTCGAGCAGGAAACCGGCATTCGAGTGGTTGCCGATCATTTCGACTCGCTGGAAACCGCCGAGACCAAACTCTTGACCGGCGGCAGTGGTTACGACGTAGTGCTCAGCGCGGGGCAACACCTGAGCCGAGCCATCGCCAGCGGCGCCCTGCAACCGTTGAATAAAGCGCAGGTCCCTCATTTGGCCGGGGTGGGTGAAGAATTTCGCCAACACATGGCCCTGTTCGATCCTGGCAACCGCTATGCCGGGACCTACGCCTGGGGTACGACAGGTGTGGGTTACCAGCGCCAGGCGGTGGCGGCGCGCGTTGGGGCTGCTCCGGTGGACAGTTGGGCGATGCTGTTCGACCCGCAAGTGGTGGCGAAATTTGCCGACTGCGGGGTAAGCCTGCTCAACGACCCCAACGAAGTCTTTGCCGCAGTGATGCGTTATATGGGCCTGGACATCAACCAGCAGCGCTTGGAAGACCTTAAAGCTGCAGAAGTGCAACTGCGCAAGGTTCGCCCGTACATTCGCTACTTCGATAACGATCGCAACATCAACGACCTCGCCAATGGTGAAACCTGCGTGGCGATGTCATGGAACGGCAACGTGGCCATCGCCCAGGGGCAGGCGCAGCAGGCCGGTAAAGCGTTTACGCTCGATTACAGCATTCCCAAGGAGGGTACGTTGATTTGGCTGGACGCGCTGGTGGTGCCTAAGGATGCGCCGAACCCGGATGCTGCCTGGCAATTGGTGGATTACCTGATGCGGCCTGATGTGATCGCACCGATAACCGACACCATCCATTACGCCAATGCCATTACTGCGGCCGATGGCCTGGTGGATGCGCAGATCCGCAATGCCCCTGGCACCTATCCGCCGGCTGAAGTGCGGGCGCGGTTATACGGTAAGAACGATAACGGTAAGGTCTTCAACCGCGAGCTGACACGGGCGTTCAGCAGGTTGAAAAGTGGGATATAGGGTGTAGTGCTGTTCACTTGAGTAGAGGCCCGGCGTGAGTTCTTCGGTGTAGCGCAGATCGAGCGCGGCCCGCGCGGCGCTCGATCTCACAGGCGCTAAAAGGCTCAGATTGAACCCCAAAAAAATCCGACACCAGATCATATCGAATTTTCGACCCCAACCCTGGACTCAAATGCTTGAGTGAACAGCATTAGGGACATAGGGTGTGACTTTGTGTTGCCCGCACTGGCCTGTTCGCGGCTTAAGGGCTGCATCACTCAGAGCGCTTGCGCCGCGGTTGCTTGGGTTTGTTGGCTGCTGCCTTGCCAGCACCCGCCTTGCCTGTGCCGGTACTGCTGCGCCGCTTCTTCTTCCAAGGCGGCGCCTTGCCCACTGCCGGCCCGCTGATGGTCATGCGCATACCGCGACAACGCTCCACCAGCTTGCCCATCCACGCGCACTGGCGTGTAACGAACTCTTCAAGGCTCATTTCACCACTCTGGATCATGTCCAACGCTTGTTCCCAAATGGCCGTGGTGCCAGGGTCGGCAATTGCGCGAGGCACTGCGTCTATCAGGCTGAAAGCAGCCGGTGTGGCCGAGAGCGCCTTGCCGTTCTTCACCAGATAGCCGCGCTCGAGCAGGCCCTGAATGATACTGGCGCGGGTCGCTTCAGTGCCTATGCCGGTGGTTTCCTTGAGCTTTTGCTTGAGGCGTGGGTCCTCTACCAGCTTGGCAACGTTTTTCATCGCCTTGATCAGGTCGCCTTCGGTGAACGGCTTGGGTGGTTGAGTCCAGAGGTCTTTGAGCTGCAAGCTGTGCACGCGGCAATCCTGACCTTCACCTAGGGCTGGCAGCACCTGTGTGGGTTGAGCCTCGCGGCCCTTGGCTGGTGTCAGCGCCTCGGGTAGCGCGCGGCGCCAGCCAGGCTCGACGATCTGTTTGCCAACGGCGCGCAGGGCGTGGCCGGCGCAGTCGAACTCGGCCTGCGTGCGGTCATACTCGTGGTTGGGCAGGAACTGCGCCAGGTAGCGTGCACGAATCAAGGTGTAGACCGCTTTGTACTTGGCCGGCAAGCGCGCCGGGTCGCTGGCTGCGGCGGTTGGGATGATGCCGTGGTGGGCGGTGACCTTGGCATCATTCCACGCGCGGGAACGGCGCTGCGGCTGCAGATGCGGTTGTAGCGGCGCCAGGTTGGCGTCAGCACGCTGTAGCGCGGCAAGGATGGCCGGTGCTTCGCCGTGCTGGCTCACGGGCAGGTAGCCACAGTCACTGCGCGGGTAAGTGATCAATTTGTGCGTTTCGTACAGGGCCTGAGCGATATCCAGGGTTTCCTGCGCGCCGAGGCCGAACTTTTTCGAGCACAGCTCCTGCAGGGTGCCAAGATCGAATGGTAGCGGCGCTGCCTCGCGCACGCGTTCTGTCGCCACCTTCAGGACCTGCGCAGTACCGGCCGCGCTCATGTCTGCCGCGGCCTGTTGGGCCAGCAGCTGATTCAGGCAGCGTCCCTGGTCATCGCAGGCATCTTGCGCAGCTCGCCATTGTGCGGTGAAGGTTTGCCCGGCCTGTTCGAGCAACACGTCGATGGCCCAGAAAGGCACCGGCACGAAGTCGGCAATGCTGCGATCACGATCCACCACCAGGCGCAGGGTAGGGGTCTGCACCCGGCCCACTGGTAGCACACCCTGATACCCCGATTGGCGCCCCAGCAGGGTGAACAGCCGGCTCATGTTCATACCGATCAGCCAGTCGGCACGTGAGCGCCCCAGGGCCGAGTGGTAAAGGCTGAAGGTGTCCTGGCCGGGTAGCAGGCGGCCCAGGGCCTTGCGGATCGAGGCGTCGTCCAGCGCCGACAGCCAAAGGCGCTGGATTGGCCCGCGGTAACGGCAATGCTCGACCAGCTCGCGGGCGATCATCTCACCTTCGCGGTCGGCGTCGGTGGCGATCACCAGCTCGCGGGCTTCACCCAGCAGGCGTTTGACGGCCTTGTACTGGCTGGCGGTCTTGGGCTTGACTTGCATCTTCCATTTGTCCGGGATGATCGGCAGGTCTGCGAGGTCCCAGCGCTTGTAGCGGTCGTCGTAACTGTCGGGCGGGGCTGTTTCCAGCAGGTGGCCTATGCACCAGGTCACGCACACGTCGGTACCCTGCCAGCAGCCGTCGGCCTTGCGGTTGGCACCCAGCACCTTGGCGATGTCTTTGGCTTGGGAAGGTTTTTCGCAGAGGAAAAGGCGCATGGCCGGGAACGCTTCATCGGGAAATGATGGGCAATAGAATGCGCAAGCGAGGACGCGGAGGCAAGTTTTATCTGGATGGATGTACAGGTTTTTGTCTGGGGATGTGTCTTCAGCCTTTACAGCCTTGATCACGGGTGAGCCCGCTCCCTCAGGTAAGGCACGGGTGCCGTGGCCTATTGAAACCCTGAGGGAGCGGGCTTATCGCGAAGAAGCTTGCGCCATGCAAGATGTCAGGCGCGCGAGTCCCGCACCATGTCTACATGGGGAATGCCTGCTTCGAGAAATTCCTCGCTGACTACGCGAAAGCCCAGGCGCTCGTAGAAAGGCGTTGCGTGTACCTGTGCGCTCAGCATCTGCTGCTTCAGGTCACGGTCCTGTGCTTCTGCGATCACTGCATTCATCAGCGCATCACCGACTTTCAGCCCTCGCCAATCCTTGAGCACCGACACCCGGCCGATGGTCCCATCGGGCAGCAGGCGGGCGGTGCCGATCGGGTAGTCGCCTTCGAGCGCCAGGAAATGCGCGGCGCTCGGGTCTTCCGCATCCCATTCCAGCTCTGGCGGTACGTGCTGCTCGGCAATGAACACGCTTTCGCGGATACGGCGGATATCGGCATTGTCCTTGTGCCAATCGGCAAGGCGCACACGAATCTTATTCATTGGCGAATCCCAGGCTTCCTTGTTTGATCAGTTGCTGTACCAGCATAAGGCCATCCTCATCCTGTAACCACTGCTCAAGGTTTTCGATGTGTAACGCATCAGCCGAGCAGACCAGTTTCAGCAACTCACGCAGTTTGGCCGGCAGTGGGCAGCTGCGGCCGCTGGCGAACAGCATCAGGTCGTCGCCAAGCTCCGACCAGGCCATGCGGGCGCTGGGGTTGCGGATCAGGATGGCGCCGTCCTCCAGGGCTTCGACCAGCTCCTCTTCGTCCAGCTCCTCGCCAACCACCTGCTCTGGATAGCGAGGCTCGGTCATGAATTGGCCGAACCAGGTCAACAGCAGGTCCTTGTCGTTCATGTGCTTGTCCATCAACGCCTTGAGGCGGTCCAGCGCATCGTGCTGGATCTGATGCGGGTCGCTGGCAGGCAGCGCATCTGCATCGCTGTAGCGCTCTTCGTCCGGCAGGAACTGGCCGAGGAAGTCGGTGAAGTGGGTCAGTACTTCGGCAGCGCTAGGTGCGCGGAAGCCAACCGAGTACGTCAGGCAGTTGTCCACGGCCACGCCGTAGTGGGCCAGGCGCGGTGGCAGGTAGAGCATGTCGCCCGGCTCCAGGGTCCATTCGCCGCTTTGCTCGAATTCGGCGAGGATGCGCAGATCGGCGTGTTCCAGCAGCGGGCTGTCGCTGTTGCACATCTGCCCAACCTTCCAGTTGCGCTCGCCATGGCCTTGCAGCAGGAACACATCGTAGTTGTCGAAGTGCGGGCCAACGCTACCACCTGGGGTGGCGAAGCTGATCATCACGTCATCGATACGCCAGCTTGGCAGGAAGCGGAAGTGCTCCAGCAGCTCAGCGACTTCCGGTACGAACTGGTCGACAGCCTGCACCAGCAGGGTCCAGTCCTTTTCCGGAAGCTCGGCAAAGGTGTCTTCGGTGAACGGGCCACGGCGCAGCTCCCAGGGATGGGCGCCGTGCTCGAGCACGATACGCGACTCGACTTCCTCTTCCAGAGCCAAGCCGGCCAGCTCGTCGGGGTCGATCGGGCTTTCGAAATCCGGGAATGCCTGGCGCACCAGCAGCGGCTTCTTCTGCCAGTAGTCGCGCATGAATTCGCGGGCCGAGATGCCGCCGAGCAGCTGCAGTGGAGTATCAGGATTCATGTTCAACCTATTGAAAAAACGTAATTTTCGTCCGGGAATAAAAACGCCCGGCCAGGCCGGGCGTTGAACGCGGGGTTCAGCTTAGATGCGTTTGGCCTGGGCTGCTGCGTTGCCGATGTAGGTAGCAGGGGTCAGCAGCTTGAGTTCGGCCTTGGCGTCGGCCGGCATGTCCAGGCCGTCGATGAAGGTCAGCAACGCTTCTGGCGTGATGCCCTTGCCACGGGTCAGCTCCTTGAGCTTCTCGTAGGGGTTCTCGATGTTGAAGCGGCGCATCACGGTCTGGATCGGCTCGGCGAGAACTTCCCAGCAGGCGTCCAGATCGGCAGCGATACGAGCCTGGTTGACTTCCAGCTTGCCGATACCCTTGAGGCTGGCTTCATAGGCGATGACGCTGTGGGCGAAGCCCACGCCCAGGTTGCGCAGCACGGTGGAGTCGGTCAGGTCGCGCTGCCAGCGCGAGATCGGCAGCTTGCTGGCCAGGTGCTGGAACAGTGCATTGGCGATGCCCAGGTTGCCTTCGGAGTTTTCGAAGTCGATCGGGTTGACCTTGTGCGGCATGGTCGACGAGCCGATTTCACCTGCCACGGTCTTCTGCTTGAAGTAGCCCAGCGAGATGTAGCCCCAGACGTCGCGGTCGAAGTCGATGAGGATGGTGTTGAAGCGGGCGATGGCGTCGAACAGCTCAGCAATGTAGTCGTGCGGCTCGATCTGAGTGGTGTACGGGTTGAACTGCAGGCCCAGCTCGTCTTCGATGAAGGCGCGGGCGTTGGCTTCCCAGTCGATCTGCGAGTAGGCCGACAGGTGGGCGTTGTAATTGCCCACGGCGCCGTTGATCTTGCCCAGCAGCGGCACTGCCCCAACCTGGGCGATCTGGCGCTCCAGGCGGTAAACAACGTTGGCCAGCTCTTTACCCAATGTGGTCGGCGAGGCCGGCTGGCCGTGGGTGCGCGACAGCATTGGCACGTCGGCATGGGCGTGAGCCAGGGCGCGAATGGCATCGGCGATCTGGCGCATCAGCGGCAGCAGTACATCATCACGGCCAGCGCGCAGCATCAGGGCGTGGGACAGGTTGTTGATGTCCTCGCTGGTGCAGGCGAAGTGGATGAACTCGCTGACCTTGGCCAGCTCAGGCAGTTTGGCAGCCTGCTCCTTGAGGAGGTATTCGATCGCCTTGACGTCGTGGTTGGTGGTGCGCTCGATTTCCTTGACGCGTTCGGCGTGCTCGAGCTTGAAGTCGGTTGCCAGGCTGTCCAGCAGGGCATTGGCCTCGGCGGAGAACGCCGGCACTTCGCTGATCTGCGGGTGGGCGGCCAGGCGCTGCAGCCAGCGCACTTCGACCAGGGCGCGGAAACGGATCAGACCGTATTCGCTGAAAATGGGGCGCAAGGCCTGGGTTTTGCCGGCATAACGGCCGTCTACAGGGGAAACCGCAGTGAGCGAAGAAAGCTGCATGGGGTGTTCTCGGACAGTCAGGCTTTTGGAAGGGCGCATATCATACATGAAAAATGCGCCGACGTCGGGTGGCTGACCAAAGGTCGGGCCAATGAAAGCGTGTCGCGGGCCTCACGGGAGCAGGTTTGCCCGCCGATGCGTCGGCTAGGCCCACACCCGTACGCGGGTGAAGGCGCTCCTGCAGGGCTCAGCGTGCGCCGGTCAGGATGGCGAACGCATCATGTCGTAGAGCTCGTTGAGCAGCTTGCGCCGGCTGAACACCAGTTGCCAGCGGTGCCCGCCCAGTTGGCGCCACAGGCGCGCAGCGCGGATGCCAGCAAGCAGCAGAGCGCGGATTTTCGAGGCGTTGCTAGCCTGCTGCAGGAAGCGCATGTCGCCGTGTACCTGGATACGCTGGCGCAGCGTGCTTAGGGTGTCCTGGTACAAGGCGCCACTGGAGGCGATGACGTTTTCGTGAACCAGGCCGAAATGCTCGGCCTGGGACTGAATTTGTGGCAGACGGTTGCCGATGGTGTCGAGCAGGTCGCCGCGCTTGTTCAGCTGGCGCTCCAGGCCGAGCATCGACAGGGCATAGCGCAGCGGCTCGCGCTGCAGGCTGCTAGGGTCACGCTCCAAGGCGCCGACCAGGGCACGATAACCGTCGCGCAGGTTCAGATCGTCGCCACCGAACACCTCCAGGGTGTCCTTGGGGTCGCGCACCAGTAGGCTGCCAAGCATGCAAGCGATGTTGGCTTCGCTGGCCTGGCCGGTGCGGGCGATGCGGTCCACCAGGACGGCGGCCTGGAACACGCCGCCCAGGGCGATCAGTTGCTCCTGCAGGCTGCTCATGCGCGTGGGCTCCAAGGCTCGGCGCTTTCGATCACGCCGCCGCCCAGGCATACCTCGCCGTCATAGAACACTACCGACTGACCTGGGGTCACGGCGCGTTGCGGCTCGTCGAACACGGCGCGGTAGCCCGACTCGGTCAGTTCCAGGGTGCATTGCTGGTCGCTCTGGCGGTAGCGCACTTTGGCTGTGAGCTTGCGCGGGCTGCTCAGGTCGATCGGGTTGACCCAGAAAATCTGCGAGGCGAGCAGGGCGCGGGAGAACAACCAGGGGTGTTCGTTGCCTTGGCCCACCACCAGCACATTGCGGGTGAGGTCCTTGTGCAGCACGTACCAAGGCTCATCACCGGCGTCTTTCAGGCCGCCGATACCCAGGCCTTGGCGCTGGCCGATGGTGTGGTACATCAGGCCATGGTGGCGGCCGATCACTTCACCTTCAGTGGTTTCGATATCGCCCGGCTGTGCCGGCAGGTACTGTTTGAGGAAGTCGCTGAAGCGGCGCTCGCCGATGAAGCAGATACCGGTGGAATCCTTCTTCTTGGCGGTCGCCAGGCCGTGCCGTTCGGCAATGGCGCGAACTTCGGGCTTTTCCAGTTCGCCCACCGGGAACAGCGTGCGGGCAATCTCCTTGCCGCCTACGGCATGCAGGAAGTAACTCTGGTCCTTGTTCGGGTCCAGGCCCTTGAGCAGCTCGGTGAGGGTACCGGTGTCGCGGCGGCGCACGTAGTGGCCGGTGGCGATCAGGTCGGCCCCCAGTGACAGGGCGTAGTCGAGGAATGCCTTGAACTTGATTTCGCGGTTGCAGAGGATGTCCGGGTTGGGTGTGCGGCCGGCCTTGTATTCCTCGAGGAAATGCTCGAACACGTTGTCCCAATATTCGGCGGCGAAGTTGGCAGTGTGCAGCTTGATGCCGATGCGGTCGCACACGGCCTGGGCGTCGGCCAGGTCTTCACGGGCAGTGCAGTACTCGGTTCCGTCGTCTTCTTCCCAGTTCTTCATGAACAGCCCTTCCACCTGATAGCCCTGTTCCATGAGCAGGAGGGCGGAGACGGAAGAGTCCACGCCGCCGGACATGCCGACGATTACGCGGGTCTTGGCGGGGTCTTTGATTGCTGGGCTGGTCATGGTTACCGGTGTGTATCAAGGGGGAAAAACGCCGATTCTAGCAAAACCGGCGCGGCGCGTCAGTCGCGTAGCACTGCGAGGCTGTGCAATGGGCCGTTGAGGTAATCGTCCAGGCAGCGTGGTACCAGCTCGCTGCGCCAGCGGGCAGGATCGCCCAGCAGCTCGTCGCGGGTCAGCCAGACGGCGCGGACGATGTCGGTGTCCAATGCCAGGTCGGCATGGTGATGCACAGGGCGTGCGGCGAAACAGATGCGCTGGTACGTCACGCCGTTGCTTGGAGCTGTGTAGAGGTAAATGCCGACGATGCCAGTGAGTTCGACTTCCCACGCGGTTTCTTCGAGGGTTTCGCGAAGCGCGGCCTGGGGCAAGGTTTCATGGGGCTCGAGGTGGCCGGCAGGTTGGTTGAACACATGCTTGCCCGCTTTGAATTCTTCAACGAACAAAAACGTGCCTTGGTGTTCGACGATGGTGGCGACGGTGATGTGGGGTTGCCAAGTCATGAGTGGCTCCTACAGGGCATGTGCGGCCGCTGCAAATCATTAGTGCACAAAGCACAAACCCCGGTACGTGGCCGGGGTTTGTGCTGTTACGTCAAGCGAACCTTACAGGGCGGCGATGGCGCTGTTCAGGGTCTGGCTCGGGCGCATCACCTTGGCGGTCAGCTCGGCATCCGGGGCGTAGTAGCCACCGATGTCGGCCGGCTTGCCTTGAACGGCATTGAGCTCGGCGACGATGGCTTCCTCGTTCTCGCTCAGGCTCTTGGCCAGCGGGGCGAAGCGCGCCTGCAGGGCGGCGTCGTCGCTCTGGGCGGCCAGTGCCTGGGCCCAGTACAGGGTCAGGTAGAAGTGGCTGCCGCGGTTGTCGATGCCACCGACTTTACGCGAAGGCGACTTGTTGGTGTCCAGGAACTTGCCGGTTGCCTGGTCCAGGGTGTTGGCCAGGACCTTGGCGCGTGGGTTGTCGTAGGTGTTGCCCAGGTGCTCCAGGGAAGCGGCAAGGGCCAGGAATTCACCCAACGAATCCCAACGCAGGAAGTTCTCTTCCACCAACTGCTGCACGTGCTTGGGTGCCGAACCGCCAGCGCCGGTTTCGAACAGGCCGCCGCCGTTCATCAGCGGCACGATCGACAGCATTTTGGCGCTGGTGCCCAGCTCCATGATCGGGAACAGGTCGGTCAGGTAGTCGCGCAGCACGTTGCCGGTCACCGAAATGGTGTCCTTGCCTTCGCGAATACGGGCCAGGGAGAACTTGATGGCGTCGACCGGTGCCAGCACACGAATGTCCAGGCCAGCGGTGTCGTGGTCCTTCAGGTACTTCTGCACTTTTTCGATCATCACGCCGTCGTGGGCGCGAGCCGGGTCCAGCCAGAACACCGCCGGCGTGTTGCTCAGGCGGGCGCGATTGACGGCCAGTTTGACCCAGTCCTGGATCGGCGCGTCTTTGGTCTGGCACATGCGGAAGATGTCACCGGCTTCGACGTTTTGCTCCAGCACGACAGTGCCCTTGCCATCGACCACACGCACCACGCCATCGGCCTGGATCTGGAAGGTCTTGTCGTGGGAGCCGTACTCCTCGGCTTTCTGTGCCATCAGGCCGACGTTCGGTACGCTGCCCATGGTGGTCGGGTCGAAGGCGCCGTTGGCTTTGCAGTCTTCGATGGTGGCTTGGTAGATACCGGCGTAGCAGCGATCCGGGATGATCGCCTTGGCATCCTGCAGCTCACCGGCAGTGTTCCACATCTTGCCCGAGTCACGGATCATCGCGGGCATCGAGGCGTCGACGATGACGTCGCTCGGCACGTGCAGGTTGGTGATGCCCTTGTCGGAGTTGACCATCGCCAAGGCTGGGCGCTGAGCGTACAGGGCCTTGATGTCGGCTTCGATCTCAGCCTGCTTCTCGGCAGGCAGGTCCTTGATGCGAGCGTACAGGTCGCCGATGCCGTTGTTGGCATTGAAGCCTACTTCTGCCAGCGCTGCGGCGTGCTTGGCCAGCACGTCGTTGTAGAACTCTTCGACGATGACACCGAACATGATGGGGTCGGAAACCTTCATCATGGTCGCTTTGAGGTGTACCGACAGCAGCACGCCAGAAGCCTTGGCATCGGCGATCTGTTCGGCGATGAAGGCTTTCAGGGCCTTGCGGCTCATGGTGGCGCAGTCGACGATTTCGGCAGCCTTGACCGCAGTCTTGGCTTTGAGCACGGTGGTGCTGCCATCTTTGGCGACCAGCTCGATGCGCAGGTTGTCGTCAGCTTCGATCAGCGCGGCTTTTTCGCTGCCGTAGAAGTCGCCGTTGCTCATGTGTGCGACGTGCGATTTGGAGTCGGCGGCCCAGGCCCCCATTTTGTGCGGGTGCTTGCGAGCGTAGTTCTTGACCGACAGCGGTGCGCGGCGGTCGGAGTTGCCTTCGCGCAGCACCGGGTTGACGGCAGAGCCTTTGATGCGATCGTAGCGAGCGCGGGACTCTTTTTCGGCCTCGGTGGCAGGCTCGTCGGCGTAGTCGGGAATGTTGAAGCCTTTGCCTTGCAGCTCCTTGATCGCGGCTTTGAGCTGCGGTACCGAGGCGCTGATGTTCGGCAGTTTGATGATGTTTGCTTCAGGGGTGGTAGCCAGCTGGCCCAGTTCCGCCAGGTGATCGCCTACTTGCTTCTCTGCGCCCAGTTGCTCCGGGAAGGCGGCGAGGATACGGCCAGCCAGGGAGATGTCGCGGGTTTCGACGGCGATGTCAGCGCAAGCTGTGAAAGCTTCGATGATCGGCAGCAGCGAGTAGGTGGCGAGGGCGGGGGCTTCGTCGGTGAAGGTATAGATGATCTTGGAACGGGTGGGCATGCGGGTTAACTCTCTGTGTGCTGAGCGTGCTCGAGTCTCGTGTTGCGCAGGGTAGGCGCATCGCCCTGGCAACGCCATGAGCGGAAAGTCGAGAGGCTGCGAGCTGTGATGGTGGATGCATCAGTCGAGCGTCAAGTGCTGGGGTGCGGTAACAGCCCAGGCTTCATGGCCATCGCTGGCCAAGGGCGAGCCGCATTTTCCAAGGGTTCGCCCCAGTGACCCTTCAGTCGCGGCGCAGTATATCAAACCATTTGGGCTATTCAGCAAGGCGAAGTGACATCGGCGCCATTTATAAGACCAAAGACGTACGGGCAATGTGGTGAGTTGTCGCAGTGCTTGCACCGTGGCGGATGTGGTTTAGGCTCAGTGGGATCGCATGATGTCCAACCACACCCGACAGCGGAGTAGTGCAAGCATGGGATACCAGAAAATCAAGGTTCCGACCGACGGCGCCAAGATAACAGTCAATGCGGACCATTCGCTCAACGTGCCTGACAATCCGATCATTCCCTACATCGAGGGCGATGGCATCGGCGTCGACGTCTCGCCAGTGATGATCAAGGTAGTCGATGCCGCCGTGCAGAAAGCCTACGGTGGCAAGCGCAAGATCGCCTGGATGGAGGTTTACGCTGGCGAAAAAGCTACCCAGGTGTATGACCAGGACACTTGGTTGCCACAGGAAACCCTGGAGGCGGTGAAAGATTACGTGGTTTCGATCAAAGGCCCGTTGACCACCCCGGTTGGCGGTGGCATCCGTTCGCTCAACGTAGCGTTGCGCCAGCAATTGGACCTCTATGTTTGCCTGCGCCCGGTGCTCTGGTTCGAGGGTGTGCCGAGCCCGGTGAAAAAGCCTGGCGACGTCGACATGGTGATCTTTCGCGAAAACTCCGAGGACATTTATGCCGGTATCGAATGGAAGGCCGGTTCGCCTGAAGCGAACAAGGTGATCAAGTTCCTCAAGGAGGAAATGGGTGTCACCAAGATCCGTTTCGATCAGGACTGCGGCATCGGCGTGAAGCCGGTTTCCCGCCAGGGGACCCAGCGCTTGGTGCGCAAGGCCTTGCAATACGTGGTGGACAACGATCGCGAATCGCTGACGCTGGTGCACAAAGGCAACATCATGAAGTTCACCGAAGGTGCCTTCAAAGACTGGGGCTACGAAGTGGCGCGCGATGAGTTTGGTGCCGAACTGCTCGATGGCGGCCCTTGGATGAAATTCAAGAACCCCAAGAGCGGCCGCGAAGTCATCGTCAAGGATGCCATCGCCGACGCCATGCTTCAGCAGATTCTGCTGCGCCCAGCCGAATATGACGTAATCGCCACCCTCAACCTCAACGGCGACTACCTTTCCGATGCACTGGCAGCCGAGGTGGGGGGGATCGGCATTGCGCCTGGCGCAAACCTCTCCGACACCGTAGCGATGTTCGAGGCCACCCACGGCACTGCGCCCAAATATGCCGGGCAGGACAAGGTCAACCCGGGTTCGGTGATTCTTTCGGCGGAAATGATGCTGCGCCACATGGGCTGGACGGAAGCTGCCGACCTGATCATCAAGGGCACCAACGGGGCAATTGCCGCCAAGACCGTGACGTACGACTTCGAGCGGTTGATGGAGGGTGCCACGTTGGTGGGCAGCTCAGGCTTTGGCGATGAAATGATCAAGCATATGTAAGCGAACGTAAAACCGACCGCCCCTCACTCAAGGGGCGATCGGCTGTTTCGTATAGCTGCAGGGAAGGGGGTCAGATTTGTACGGTCTCGCCCTCGGCTCGGCCAACCGTTTTGGCGGCTGCGGCTGCGGCTGCGGCTGCGTCCATGATCTTGATCGCATGCAGGCCCTTGGGGCCTTGAACGATCTCGAACTCCACGCACTGGCCAGCTTTGAGCGTCTTGTAGCCGTCCATCATGATCGCCGTATAGTGGGCGAACAAGTCCTCGGATTTGCCCTCTTCATTGACGAACCCGTAGCCCTTGGCGTTGTTGAACCACTTGACTTTACCGCTTGCCATCCCTATGTCCCTCTGCAAAGGACTCCATCACTGGAGTATCATCCACTTCATCCGCATACGAACCCTGCGAAAAATCTGGTTGACTGCGCGGATCTTTATCGCCCACGGTGGGTTCTTATTGGTTGTAACACCGTTTTGCCGATAGTCAAGGTCAGGTGGCGCGTGCGCCAGCGGCCGCTTATGCAGTCAACCCACAACCTTAACCTGACGCTCATGATGAAATTCTTTCCATGCATGCACCTAGCGAGATTCGACTAACATTCAATCAGGATCGCCCGCAATCGAATGAGGACGACGGCTCAGGGCTTGCAGTTCAGGAAGCCAAGCCGATCCTGCAGGCGCCACCGATGTACAAGGTGGTTTTATTCAACGATGACTACACGCCAATGGATTTCGTCGTCGAAGTGCTCGAAACGTTCTTCAGTTTGAACCGCGAGCTGGCGACCAAGATCATGCTGACCGTCCACACCGAGGGGCGGGCAGTGTGCGGATTGTTTACCCGTGACATCGCCGAAACGAAGGCCATGCAGGTCAACCAATACGCCAGGGAAAGCCAGCATCCGCTACTCTGTGAAATCGAGAAGGACGGTTAATCGCCGACCACTTGGGTATGAGGTGAAGCTATGTTAAACCGCGAGCTCGAAGTCACCCTCAATCTTGCCTTCAAGGAGGCTCGTTCGAAGCGTCATGAATTCATGACCGTCGAACATCTGCTGCTGGCACTCCTTGACAATGAGGCTGCTGCGACCGTTCTGCGCGCCTGTGGCGCCAATCTCGACAAACTCAAGCACGACCTGCAAGAGTTCATCGACTCCACTACCCCCTTGATCCCTGTCAACGACGAAGACCGTGAGACCCAGCCTACCCTGGGCTTCCAGCGCGTGCTGCAACGTGCCGTGTTCCACGTGCAAAGTTCCGGCAAGCGTGAAGTCACCGGTGCCAATGTGCTGGTGGCGATCTTCAGCGAGCAGGAAAGCCAGGCTGTGTTTCTGCTCAAGCAGCAAAGCGTGGCCCGTATCGATGTGGTCAACTACATTGCCCATGGCATCTCCAAGGTGCCTGGCCATGGTACTCACTCCGAGAATGACCAGGAGATGCAGGATGAAGAGGGTGGTGAAACGTCCTCTTCGAGCAACCCGTTGGACGCCTACGCCAGCAACCTGAACGAGCTGGCCCGGGCCGGGCGCATCGACCCGCTGGTGGGTCGCGAACAGGAAGTCGAGCGCGTGGCGCAGATTCTGGCGCGTCGGCGCAAGAACAACCCGCTGTTGGTGGGCGAAGCAGGCGTTGGCAAGACTGCCATCGCCGAGGGCCTGGCCAAGCGTATTGTCGACGGGCAGGTGCCTGACCTGCTGGCCCAAAGTGTCGTCTACTCGTTGGATCTTGGTGCCTTGCTGGCCGGAACCAAGTACCGTGGCGACTTCGAGAAGCGCTTCAAGGCGCTGCTCGGAGAATTACGCAAACGCCCTCAGGCGATTCTGTTCATTGACGAAATTCACACCATCATCGGTGCTGGTGCGGCGTCCGGTGGGGTAATGGATGCGTCCAACCTGCTCAAGCCGCTGCTGTCGTCCGGTGAGATACGCTGCATTGGTTCGACCACCTTCCAGGAGTTCCGCGGCATCTTCGAGAAAGACCGCGCTCTGGCGCGGCGTTTCCAGAAGGTGGATGTCAGCGAGCCATCTGTGGAAGACACCGTTGGCATCCTGCGTGGCCTGAAAGGTCGCTTCGAGAGCCACCACAACATTGAGTACAGCGACGAGGCTTTGCGCGCTGCTGCCGAGCTGGCTTCACGCTACATCAATGACCGTCATATGCCAGACAAGGCCATTGATGTGATCGACGAGGCAGGCGCCTACCAGCGCCTGCAGCCTGAGGCCAGCCGGGTCAAGCGCATCGATGTGCCCCAGGTCGAGGACATTGTTGCCAAGATCGCGCGAATTCCGCCGAAGCATGTCACCAGTTCCGACAAGGAGTTGCTGCGTAACCTCGAACGTGACCTCAAGCTGACCGTCTTCGGTCAGGACCAGGCTATCGACTCCTTGGCAACCGCGATCAAACTCTCGCGCGCAGGCCTCAAGTCGCCCGACAAGCCGGTTGGCTCGTTCCTGTTCGCCGGCCCTACCGGTGTAGGTAAAACCGAGGCGGCGCGTCAGCTGGCCAAGGCGCTGGGTGTGGAGTTGGTGCGCTTCGACATGTCCGAGTATATGGAGCGTCACACTGTGTCGCGCCTGATCGGTGCGCCTCCAGGTTACGTAGGGTTCGACCAGGGCGGTTTGTTGACTGAAGCGATCACTAAGCAACCGCACTGTGTGCTGCTGCTCGATGAGATCGAAAAGGCTCACCCGGAAGTCTTCAACCTGCTGTTGCAGGTAATGGACCATGGCACCCTGACCGACAACAATGGGCGCAAAGCCGATTTCCGTAACGTGATTTTGATCATGACCACCAATGCCGGCGCTGAAACCGCCGCGCGGGCGTCGATCGGCTTCACCCACCAGGACCATGCGTCCGATGCCATGGAGGTCATCCGCAAGAGCTTCACGCCGGAGTTCCGTAACCGTCTCGACACCATCATCCAGTTTGGCCGCCTGAGTACCGAGACGATCAAGAGCATCGTCGACAAGTTCCTCATCGAGCTGCAGGCGCAGTTGGAAGACAAGCGTGTGCTGCTGGAGGTCACCGATGCCGCGCGCGGCTGGCTGGCCGCCTCCGGCTACGACGTGCAAATGGGCGCGCGGCCGATGGCGCGGCTTATCCAGGACAAGATCAAGCGGCCGCTGGCTGAGGAGATCCTGTTTGGCGAGCTGGCCGAGCATGGCGGCGTAGTACACGTCGATCTGCGCGATGGCGAACTGGTGTTCGACTTCGAGACGACGGCTGAGGTTGCTTGATTGCAGGCTTGACGGCCTAGCGCGAGCTACTGAGGGGTCTGTTAGCCCCTCAGGAGCTCGCGCCGATGACATGACGGATGGTCATAAGGCACAAAAAAGCCCGGCATTTGCCGGGCTTTTTCATGGCTATAACTTAGCGCGCACGGTAGGTGATGCGGCCCTTGCTCAGGTCATATGGCGTCAGCTCGACGCGTACCTTGTCGCCAGTGAGAATACGGATGTAGTTCTTGCGCATCTTTCCGGAGATGTGCGCGGTTACGACGTGCCCGTTTTCCAACTCCACGCGGAACATGGTGTTGGGCAGGGTGTCGACGACAGTGCCTTCCATTTCGAAGCTGTCTTCTTTCGACATGCAGTAGTGCCCTCGGATCCAGTGTTGGCCCGACGCATCACAGCACCGGGCAAAAAAGTGGCGTGGATTATGCCCGAAAACTGTGTGTCAAGCCAATGCTTTCAGTTAAGGGTGACCCAGCGCTGATTTATCAACAACTCGATAGGCCGATACTGTGTCTTGTAGTTCATTTTCTTGCAGTTTTTGATCCAATAGCCCAGATAGACCGCTTCAAGGCCCTGGCGCAGGGCTTCGGTGATCTGCCATAGAATTGCAAAACGCCCTAGGCTGCGCCGCTCCTCGTCGGGCTCATAGAAGGTATATACCGCCGACAGGCCGTTGGGCAGGAGGTCGCATACCGCTACAGCCAGTAGCCTTCCCTGCAGGCGGAATTCGTAGAACCAGCAAAATGGCAAGTCACGGACCAGGAAGGTTGAGAACTGGTCGCGGCTTGGCGGGTACATGTCACCATCGGCGTGGCGGGTCTCGATATAGCGCCGGTAAAGATCGAAATACTCCTCTTTGAACGCTGGCCGTGCAGCCGTGACGGTCAAGTCGGTGTTTCGCTTGAGAATGCGCCGCTGCTGGCGGTTGGGGATGAATCGCTCAGCAGGAATGCGCGCTGGCACGCAAGCATTGCAGTTCTGGCAGTGTGGGCGGTAGAGATGGTCGCCACTGCGACGAAAACCCATTTCAGACAGATCGGCGTATACGTGCACGTCCATCGGCTGGCTGGGGTCAAGGAACAGGGTGGTCGCCTGCTCATCCGGCAGGTAGCTGCAGGAGTGGGGTTGAGTGGCATAAAACTTCAACCGCGCCAGCTCTGTCATGATCAACCCCTCGATGAGACGATGCTTTAAGTGTAAGCCAGCTGGCAAAACTCGCCTAGCGAACCCAGCTGGCGCTGTTGGGCTGATCGAGGTGTTGGGCCAGGTAGTCGGCGAAACGAGCCCGGCTGATGGCGCGGGCGCCGAGGCTGTGTAGATGATTGGTCGGCATCTGGCAATCGATCAGCACAAAGCCGGCTTGGCGCAAATGCTCGACCAGCGTCACGAAGCCCACCTTGGAGGCATTGTCGGCGCGGCTGAACATCGACTCGCCAAAAAACAGCTGGCCTATCGCCAGGCCATAAAGCCCGCCTACCAGCTCGTCACCCTCACGCACCTCCACCGAATGAGCGATGCCCCGGCGGTGCAGCTCACAGTAGGCATCGCGCATGGTGTCGGTGATCCAGGTGCCGTCGGCATAATCGCGTGGGGCTGCGCAGGCGGCTATCACAGCAGGGAAATCGCTGTCGAAGGTGACCTGGTAACGGCCTTGGCGCATCAGCTTTGCCAGCGAACGGGAAACATGCAGCTCGTCGGGGAACAACACCGTGCGCGGGTCGGGTGACCACCAGAGAATAGGCTGGCCGTCCTGGTACCAGGGGAAGCAGCCATGTCGATAAGCTTGTTCCAGGCGCTCGGGGCTCAGGTCACCGCCTGCGGCGAGCAGGCCATTGGGATCGTGCAGGGCCTTTTCCAGTGGTGGGAAGGTCAGCGAGTCGCGGGTCAGCCAGGTGAGCATGGTCAATCGTGCGGTGGGGGAGGGGAGAGGGCAGCATGGCGCGGTGGGCTTGCCGGGTCAATGCTGGCAGGTGCTCGGAGGCGTGACGAAGGTGCCAGATAGACAATTTCGGACACATTCAGGGTATTACAGGCACCATCGGCCACATTTGCTGTCACACCTGTGCAAAAACACAGCATAAGCCTTTGTCACGAAAGAAAATGCATGCTCAAATTGCACCTATATGAAAGTCGCCCCCTCTCAAGCTCCATACGGCGCGCCGTCATGGCAGCTGGCGGGCAGTAATGTTAAAAGTAGTGGTTCGTTGGCCAGGCACTGGCCGATCACTACTGGACGCGCAGCACGCGCAGGAATAGACGCGTTTTGAAGAAATCCACCGCAACTCCAGCTCCTTTGCCCGTGCCTCTGTGGCGGCAGCAGCTGCATTACCGTCTCAAGGAAGGTGCGTTGATCGCAGTTGGCGCCCTGTGCCTGTACCTGTGGATGGCACTGCTGACCTACGACACGGCGGACCCAGGCTTCAGCCACACCAGCAACATCGATCAGGTGCAGAATGCCGCTGGGCGTGCCGGCGCGTACTTTGCCGACATCCTATTCATGGTGCTGGGCTATTTTGCCTACATCTTCCCGTTGCTATTGGCGATCAAGACCTGGCAGATCTTCCGCGAGCGCCATCAGCCCTGGCAGTGGAGCGGTTGGTTGTTTTCCTGGCGGCTGATTGGCCTGGTATTTCTGGTGTTGTCGGGGGCGGCCCTGGCGCACATTCACTTCCACCCACCAGCGAGCCTGCCGTTTTCCGCAGGCGGCGCGCTGGGGGAAAGCCTTGGCGATCTGGCCCGCAGCCTGCTGAACGTGCAGGGCAGTACGCTGATGTTCATAGCGTTGTTCCTGTTCGGCCTGACCGTTTTCACCGACCTGTCGTGGTTCAAAGTGATGGACATGACCGGCAAGATCACCCTGGATTTGTTCGAGTGGGTGCAGGGGGCTGCTAGCCGCTGGTGGGAGGCACGCAACGAGCGCAAGCGGCTGGAGGCGCAGTTGCGTGAAGTTGACGAGCCGGTGTTCGACCTGGGTGCGAAGGCCACGGACAAGCGCGAGCCCGCCAAGCCGGCGCTGCGCGAGCGTATCTTCAAACGTGAAGAGGCACCGGCCCAGCCGAATGAACCGCGTGAGCCAACACTTGCCCGTGAACCTGCAGTGCCTCGCGAGCCTGCCCTGAGCCGCGAGCCGGTGGTGCCTCGTGAGCCAACTATTCGCCGTGAGCAACCAGTAACCGTGCCGACCATCGTGCCGCCCACCGAAGCTAGGGCGCCGGAGCCGAGCAAACGGGTGATCAAGGAAAAGCAGGCGCCAGTGTTCGTCGATAGCGCGGTGGAAGGCACCTTGCCGTCGATCTCCATCCTGGACCCTGCCGAGCAGAAGAAGATCGAGTACTCCCCCGAGTCCCTGGCGGGCGTCGGCCAGTTGCTGGAGATCAAGCTCAAAGAATTCGGTGTTGAAGTGTCTGTGGACTCTATCCACCCAGGCCCGGTGATTACCCGTTACGAAATCCAGCCTGCTGCGGGCGTCAAGGTCAGCCGCATCGCCAACCTGGCCAAGGACCTGGCGCGGTCGCTGGCGGTGACCAGCGTGCGGGTGGTCGAAGTGATCCCCGGAAAAACCACGGTAGGTATCGAAATCCCTAACGAAAATCGGCAGATGGTGCGCTTCTCGGAAGTACTCGCTACGCCGCAGTACGACGAGCAGAAGTCCCCCGTCACCTTGGCCCTTGGCCACGACATCGGCGGCAAGCCGGTGATCACCGACCTAGCCAAGATGCCGCACCTGCTGGTGGCCGGTACCACCGGTTCTGGTAAGTCGGTCGGTGTGAACGCCATGATCCTGTCGATCCTGTTCAAGTCGAGCCCGGAAGACGCGCGACTGATCATGATCGACCCGAAAATGCTCGAACTGTCGATCTACGAGGGCATCCCGCACCTGCTCTGCCCAGTAGTCACTGACATGAAAGATGCTGCCAACGCCCTGCGCTGGAGCGTGGCGGAGATGGAGCGGCGCTACAAGCTGATGGCGGCGATGGGTGTGCGTAACCTGGCCGGGTTCAACCGCAAGGTCAAGGACGCCCAGGATGCTGGCGAGATCATCCACGATCCTCTGTATCGCCGGGAGAGCATGGAAGACGAGCCGCCCGCTCTGAAAACCTTGCCGACCATCGTAGTGGTGGTCGACGAGTTCGCCGACATGATGATGATCGTCGGCAAGAAGGTCGAAGAGCTGATCGCCCGTATCGCCCAGAAGGCGCGCGCGGCGGGTATTCATCTGATCCTCGCCACCCAGCGCCCTTCCGTGGACGTGATCACCGGTTTGATCAAGGCCAACATTCCGACCCGTATGGCGTTCCAGGTGTCGAGTAAAATCGACTCGCGGACCATCATCGACCAAGGTGGCGCCGAGCAGTTGCTGGGTCACGGCGATATGCTGTACATGCCACCGGGCACCAGCCTGCCTATCCGTGTGCACGGCGCGTTCGTCTCGGACGACGAGGTGCACCGCGTGGTCGAGGCTTGGAAATTGCGCGGCGCGCCCGATTACAACGACGACATTCTCAACGGTGTGGAAGAAGCCGGCAGTGGTTTTGAGGGTGGCGGCGGCGGCGATGGTGACGATGCCGAAACCGATGCGCTGTATGATGAGGCGGTACAATTTGTTCTGGAAAGCCGCCGTGCCTCGATTTCCGCAGTGCAGCGCAAGCTTAAGATTGGTTACAACCGAGCAGCGCGCATGATCGAGTCCATGGAAATGGCCGGCGTGGTCACCCCGATGAACAGCAACGGCTCGCGGGAAGTGATAGCCCCAGGCGGCCCGCGCGACTGATCAACATCCTGCCGGGCGCCAACGGTGGCGCCTGGCCTTTTCAATGCTCAATGAGGATTCCCATGCGCGCGATTCGCATGCTGTTGGTTTCTGCCCTGACCCTGGGCTCGGTTACTGCTTATGCCGGTGAGCAAGACGTACAACGCCTGACCCAGCTGTTGGAAAAGTCCCAGACCATCGAGGCCAATTTCTCCCAGCTGACCCTGGACGCTGGCGGCACCAGCCTGCAGGAAACCACCGGCAAGATGGTCGTGCAACGTCCCGGCCTGTTTTACTGGCACACCAACGCGCCACAGGAGCAGTTGGTGGTGTCCGATGGCAAAAATGTGACCCTCTGGGACCCGGACCTGGAACAGGCTACCGTCAAGAAGCTGGACCAGCGCCTGAATCAGACCCCGGCACTGCTATTGTCCGGTGATGTTTCGAAGATCAGTCAGAGCTTCGATATCACCTCCAAGCAGCAAGGCGAAGTGATGGACTTCACCCTCAAGCCTAAGACCAAGGACACATTGTTCGACTCGTTGCGTGTGTCGTTCCGCAAAGGCCTCATCAATGACATGCAACTGGTCGACGGTGTCGGCCAGCGTACCAATATCCTGTTCAATGGCGTCAAGGCCAACCAGGCGGTGCCGGCCAATCAATTCAGGTTCGACATCCCCAAAGGTGCCGACGTCATCAGGGAGTAAGCAGAGCTCGCCATGGACCTGTTTCGAAGCGAACCCGTCGCCCAGCCTCTGGCCGCTCGCCTGCGCCCGTCCAATCTGGACGAGTACGTTGGTCAGGAGCACCTGCTGGCGCGTGGCAAACCGCTGCGCGAGGCGCTGGAGCAGGGTGCGCTGCACTCGATGATTTTCTGGGGCCCGCCTGGGGTGGGTAAGACTACGCTGGCGCGCTTACTGGCGCAGTTTTGCGATGCGCACTTTGAGACAGTGTCGGCGGTGCTGGCCGGTGTCAAAGAGATTCGCCAGGCTGTCGAAGTGGCCAAGCAGCAGGCCGGCCAGTACGGCCGGCGGACCATTCTGTTCGTCGATGAAGTGCATCGCTTCAACAAATCCCAGCAAGATGCTTTCCTGCCGTACGTGGAGGATGGCACGTTGCTGTTCATCGGCGCCACCACCGAAAACCCGTCGTTCGAGTTGAACAATGCGCTGCTCTCGCGGGCGCGGGTGTACGTACTCAAGAGCCTGGACGAGGCAGCACTGCGCAAGTTGGTCGATCGCGCCCTGAATGAAGAGCGCGGGCTGGGCAGGCGCAACCTGCGCGTTGGCGACGAAGCATTCAAGATGCTGATGGCCGCTGCCGATGGCGATGGCCGTCGGATGCTGAACTTTCTGGAAAATGCCTCCGACCTTGCTGAGGATGGCAGCGAGATCGACGTGCAGATGCTGCAAAGCCTGCTCGGTGACAGCCGCCGCCGGTTCGACAAGGGGGGCGAGGCGTTCTACGACCAGATTTCAGCGCTGCACAAAGCGGTGCGCGGCTCCAACCCCGACGGCGCACTCTACTGGTTTGCGCGCATGCTCGACGGCGGCTGTGACCCCCTGTACATCGCCCGGCGCGTGGTGCGCATGGCTAGCGAGGACATTGGCAACGCCGACCCTCGCGCCCTGAGCCTTTGCCTGGCCGCCTGGGATGTGCAGGAGCGCCTCGGCAGCCCAGAGGGCGAATTGGCGGTGGCCCAGGCCATCACGTACATTGCCTGCGCGCCAAAGAGCAACGCAGTCTATGTCGGTTTCAAGACCGCTTTGCGCGAAGCGGCTGAACACGGCTCGCTGGAAGTGCCGCTGCACCTGCGTAACGCCCCTACCAAGCTGATGAAGCAACTGGGATATGGCGATGAATATCGCTACGCCCACGACGAGCCCGATGCTTATGCGGCCGGTGAAGATTACTTCCCGGAGGCGCTCGAGCCTCGGCAGTATTATCAGCCCGTCCCACGGGGCCTGGAATTGAAGATCGGTGAGAAGCTGCGTCACCTGGCTGAACTCGACCGCAACAGCCCTCGCCAGCGGAGAAAAACGTGATTGCATTGATTGCCGCGGTGAGCGCGGGCGGTATCTGCGGCACCTTGCTGCGCTTTGCCACCACCAATTGGGTCGCGGCTCACTGGCCACGGCACTTTTACCTCGGTACGCTGGCGGTCAACCTGGTGGGTTGCCTACTGATTGGCCTGCTGTATGGACTGTTTCTGCACAAACCGCTCGTGCCAGTAGAACTGCGCGCTGGCTTGATCGTTGGCTTCCTCGGTGGGCTGACGACATTTTCCTCTTTCTCGCTCGATACCGTGCGCCTGCTGGAAAGTGGCCAAGTGCCCCTTGCCTTGGGCTATACCAGTATCAGCGTGGTAGGCGGGCTACTGGCCACCTGGGCCGGCCTGTCTTTGACCCGTTTCTGAACCAACACCTACTTATAACGAGAGAACGATATGCTCGATTCCAAACTGTTACGCGGCCAACTTCAGGAAGTGGCAGATCGCCTGGCCTCCCGTGGCTTCAGCCTGGATGTCGCGCGCATCGAATCACTGGAAGAGCGCCGCAAGGCGGTGCAGACCCGCACCGAGCAGCTGCAGGCCGAGCGTAATGCCCGTTCCAAGTCGATCGGCCAAGCCAAGGCCAAGGGTGAAGACATTGCTCCGCTGATGGCTGATGTCGAGCGCATGGCCAATGAACTGGCTGCCGGTAAAACCGAATTGGACGGTATTCAGGCCGAGCTGGACAGCATTTTGCTGACCATTCCGAACCTGCCGGACGCCAGTGTGCCGGTCGGTGCCAGCGAAGACGATAACGTTGAGGTGCGCCGTTGGGGTACTCCAGCAGTATTCGATTTCGACATCAAAGACCACGTGGCTTTGGGCGAAATCAGTGGGGGCCTTGACTTCGAGGCTGCGGCCAAGCTGTCCGGCGCGCGTTTTGCCGTACTGCGTGGCCCGATTGCGCGCCTGCATCGCGCGCTGGCTCAGTTCATGATCAACCTGCACACCGGCGAGCACGGCTACGAAGAGCACTACACGCCCTACCTGGTACAGGCCCCGGCCCTGCAGGGCACCGGCCAGTTGCCGAAGTTCGAGGAAGATCTGTTCAAGATCACCCGCGAAGGTGAAGCTGACTTCTACCTGATCCCCACCGCCGAAGTGTCGCTGACCAATCTGGTCGCCGAGCAGATTCTCGATGCCAAGCAGCTGCCGTTGAAGCTTGTCGCTCACACCCCATGCTTCCGTAGCGAAGCCGGCGCCTCGGGCCGTGATACGCGCGGCATGATTCGCCAGCACCAGTTCGATAAGGTCGAAATGGTGCAGGTGGTGGAGCCTTCCAAGTCCATGGAGGCTCTCGAAGGCCTTACCGCCAACGCCGAGCGCGTGCTGCAGTTGCTTGAGCTGCCATACCGCGTGCTGGCGCTGTGCACCGGCGACATGGGCTTTGGTGCAGTCAAGACCTACGACCTCGAGGTGTGGGTGCCTAGCCAAGGCAAATACCGCGAAATCAGCTCCTGCTCCAACTGCGGTGATTTCCAGGCCCGTCGCATGCAAGCCCGCTGGCGCAACCCGGAAACCGGCAAGCCTGAGCTGGTGCATACCCTCAACGGTTCCGGCTTGGCCGTAGGGCGTACGTTGGTGGCGGTACTGGAAAATTATCAGCAGGCTGACGGCTCGATTCGCGTACCGGATGTGCTCAAGCCCTATATGGGCGGCGTTGAGGTCATCCGCTAAATGGAATACCTGCCGCTGTTCCACAAACTGCAGGGCGGCCGAGTGTTGGTCGTCGGCGGGGGTGAGATAGCTTTACGTAAAGCGCGTCTGCTGGCCGACGCCGGTGCGGTGCTGCGCGTAGTGGCGCCGGATGTCGATGGTCAGTTGGCTGCATTGGCGCGGGAAGGTGGCGGTGAGGTGTTGGTGCGCGGTTATCTGGCGGCCGACTTGGTCGGATGCCGGCTGGTGATCGCGGCTACCGATGACGCAGCGCTCAACGCCCAGGTGTCGGCCGATGCGCAGGCGGTGAGCCTGCCGGTCAACGTGGTGGATGCCCCGGCCCTGTGCACGGTGATCTTCCCGGCTATCGTCGACCGCTCACCCTTGGTGATCGCAGTTTCCAGCGGCGGCGATGCGCCCGTGTTGGCGCGGTTGATTCGCGCCAAGCTGGAAGCCTGGATCCCGGCTGCCTACGGCGAATTGGCCGGGCTGGCTGCGCGCTTCCGGCACAAGGTGAAAACCTTGTATCCAGACGTGAACCAGCGTCGTGGCTTCTGGGAAACCGTATTCCAGGGGCCGATCGCCGAGCGTCAACTGGCCGGGCAGGGCGCCGAAGCTGAGCGTCTGCTGCAAGCGATGGTGGAGGGTGCGCCCGTGCAGCAAGGCGGGGAGGTGTACCTGGTGGGAGCAGGGCCCGGCGACCCGGACTTGCTGACCTTCCGTGCCCTGCGCCTGATGCAGCAGGCCGACGTGGTGCTGTATGACCGGCTGGTGGCCCCAGCCATCATCGACATGTGCCGACGCGATGCCGAGCGTATTTATGTGGGCAAGCGCCGCGCCGACCACTCCGTGCCCCAGGAGCAGATAAACCGCCTGCTGGTCGATCTTGCCCAACAGGGCAAACGCGTTCTGCGCCTCAAAGGTGGCGATCCGTTCATATTTGGCCGGGGCGGCGAAGAAATCGAGGAGTTGGCGGAACACGGCATCCCGTTCCAGGTGGTGCCAGGTATCACCGCAGCAAGTGGTTGCTCCGCTTATGGCGGCATTCCGCTGACTCACCGCGACCATGCTCAGTCGGTGCGTTTTGTCACCGGCCACCTCAAGGACGGCACCAGCAACTTGCCGTGGAATGATCTGGTAGCCCCAGCTCAGACGCTGGTGTTCTACATGGGGTTGGTTGGGTTGCCCACCATTTGCGCCGAGCTGATACGCCATGGAAGGGCCGCTAGCACCCCAGCTGCACTGGTGCAACAAGGGACGACGCGCAATCAACGGGTGTTCACCGGCACCCTGGCTGATCTACCGCAATTGGTGGCGCAGCACGAGGTGCATGCGCCGACTCTGGTGATCGTTGGTGAAGTGGTACAACTGCGCGAGAAGCTGGCGTGGTTTGAAGGTGCACAGAACCGCTAAGCACGTTGGGGCTGCCCGGCAGCCCCTTTGTCTCAACGCTGCCAGATGCCCTTGCCCATCAACTGCTCCCGATCATGGGGGAGGCCAAAGTCCTGCAATGGGCCTTTAGGCACTATGCCATTGGGGTTGATGGTCTTGTGGCTCATGTAATAGTGCTTCTGGATATGCTCCATGTTCACCGTCCCTGCCACACCCGGCCACTGATACAGCTCACGCAGCCAGTTGGACAGATTGTGGTAGTCGCTCAAGCGGCGCAAGTTGCACTTGAAGTGCCCGTGATACACAGCATCGAAACGCACCAGGGTGGTGAAAAGGCGTACATCGGCTTCGGTCAGGTACTCGCCCGCCAGGTAGCGATTTCGACCGAGTAGTGCTTCGAGATGGTCCAGTTCGTTGAACACGTCATCGAATGCCGTCTCGTAGGCGTCTTGTGTGGTGGCAAAGCCTGCGCGGTACACGCCGTTGTTGATTGCCGGGTAGATGCGTTCATTTAGCGCTTCGATGGCCGGGCGCAATGGTTCGGGATACAGGTCCAGCCTGTTGCCGGTCAGCTCGTTGAATGCACTGTTGAATATGCGGATGATCTCGGCTGACTCGTTGTTGACGATGCGCTTTTCCTTTTTGTCCCACAGTACTGGCACGGTGACGCGGCCAGTATAGTGTGGGTCGTCTTGGGTATAGCGCTGGTGCAGGTACTGAAGGCCGTCGAGGTGGTCGCCGCTTGAGCCTTGCTGCTGGTCGAAAGTCCAGCCATGGTCGAGCATCAGCCAACTGACCACTGATACGTCGATCAACGGTTCCAGGCCTTTCAAGGCGCGAACGATGAGCGTACGGTGTGCCCAGGGGCAGGCCAGCGAAACATACAGGTGGTAGCGACCGGCTTCAGGGGCGGGCAGGGCGTTGCGGCGCTGGGCACTCTCGCGTTTGAAGGTGCCGTCTTTGCCATTGTCATACCACTGGTCCTGCCAGCGGCCGTCGATTAAAAGGCCCATGATGAGCTCCTCGGAAACAGGACTGTTTGTCGTTGGAGCTCAGTCTAGGGAAAGTCGTTCGAACAACTAGCGCAAATACTGCCAGGTCAGTATCTAGTTTTTCGATTGGTTCCGTGCGGCCCAATAGCTGTGGGCGGTCGCGAAAGCCTGCTCGCGATTTTCCCCAAGGCCACGCAAGGCCAAGGCCATTGTCGCGACCACGGCCATTTCACCGTAGCTGTCCTGAGCTTCACCGCGCCAAACAGCGAGCAGGTGCTCAGGCTGCAGGCTTGGCGGTTTGACATGGCGGCGTTCACTCAGCGCTGGCCATTCCTCGTCCCAGGCCTGGCCGTCACGTGCACCGTAAAGATGGCTGATGACGTCAGGATTGACCTCGATTTCGCCGCCGTCGCCTTTGATCACTATGGCATGATCGCCAAGCAGACGGCTCGCCTCACGGTGCACTGCCTGATAACCGGGGTGGAAAATGCTCTGCAGGCCGCAGCGTGCGTTCAGCGGGTTCAGCACGCGGGCCAGGGAATGAATGGGCGAGCGCAGGCCCAGGGTGTTACGTAGATCGATCATCCGCTGCAACTGCGGCGCCCAGTCGTGCAAGGGCGCAAAGGCAAGGTGCTGCTGGTCCAAGGCTTGGTTTACGGCAGCCCAGTCGCGGCACAGTGGGATCTTGAGCAATGCCAGTAGCTGTTCGGTGTACATGCGCCCGGCAGTATGCGCACCGCCACCGTGCATTAAAATACGCACGCCATTGGTTGCCAGGCACTTGGCACTGAGCAGGTACCAAGGCAGGTGACGCTTTTTGCCCGCATAGGTCGGCCAGTCGATATCAACGGCAATGCGCGGCGCCTGCAATTGAGCACGCAGGGCCTCGGTGAAGCCGGCAAGCTCTTCGGCGCTTTCTTCCTTGTGGCGCAGCAGCATCAGAAAGGCACCTAGCTGCGTGTCTGCGACTTTTCCTTCGAGCAGCAATGTCATGGCGGCCCGAGCTTCTTCGCGAGTCAGCCCGCGGGCGCCACGTTTGCCTTTGCCGAGTATGCGCACGAATTCGGCGAAGGGGTGTTCACCCGGTGTTTCCAGAGTCAGAGGGCGCAGATCGGTCATATGCAATTGGTCGGCTTGGGCAGGCCCGCCAGCTTGGCAGCCAATTTGGCAGGGGTGCCGTTGAATAGGCGGTTAAGATGCGGGCTATTGCCCTTTTCAGCGCCCAGCTTGAGCGCGGCGTATTTGATCAATGGGCGAGTAGCCGGCGACAGTTGGTATTCGTCGTAGAACTGGCGTAGTAAATCCAGTATCTCCCAATGGTCGGCGGTCAGGGCAATGCCCTCGCGCTCGGCCAGAACCTCGGCCACAGGGCGCGACCAGTCTTGCAGGTCGACCAAAAAGCCTTCCTTGTCCAAGGCGATATTGCGTTCGCCAACGTTCAGGGTGCTCATAGCCAACTATTGACCTTGTAAAATTGCAGCGACAGTTCAACGAGGGCTGGGTAATCCACCGCCTGGGCCAAGGTGCTGCTGACGCCACGGGCTTGCATGTCCTCTTCGAGGGCAAACAGTCGGTCTGGCAGGTTAGCAGCCTGCAACTGGCGGTAAGCGTCGCTGCCCTCGCGCAGGCCATAGACCGCATCGCCGCACAGGAGCACGCCGTCATCAGCGCCCAACAAGCGCAAGCAGCTGTTCAGGCGCTCGT
Organism: Pseudomonas sp. KCJK9000; assembly: GCF_046230725.1. Taxonomy (NCBI): domain Bacteria; kingdom Pseudomonadati; phylum Pseudomonadota; class Gammaproteobacteria; order Pseudomonadales; family Pseudomonadaceae; genus Pseudomonas; species Pseudomonas sp. KCJK9000. Next base: position 38,811 of record NZ_JBJJLN010000015.1, read on the forward strand.
CGCCGAAAGGGGAATGCGATAGAACATGCAGGGTTGCCATCAAAGCGTCACCACCTGGTCAAAACGGGCAATCAAGGCTTTTAACTCGTCATCGTCCAATGCCTGTACCGACAGCTCCAAGCTATCTGCGCTCAGGCCGCGGCGGGCGAGGCTGTGCTGGCAGGCATACAATTGCTCGACGCCAAACATCGGCAGTGCCTGAAGGTTGGCGGCGAGGTTTTTCTGTTGAACGGCCGCAGGCTGCTGGGCGGGCATCAGCTGCAATACTCCGTCATCGAGAAACACCATGGCCAACGGCAAGTCGAATGCCCCGCCAGCCAGGGCAATGTCCAGCGCTTCGCGCGCGGATGGGCCGCTCCAAGGTGCCTGCCGGCTGATGATCAACATGGACTTGGCCATTTCAGTCACCTCCGAAGCAGACCAGACGGTCGGCGTTTTGCGCGGCTTCATGCAGTTGGCCAAGGCCCGATAGCTCCCACGGCTGGTGCAGGTTTACTGCCGGGCGCTGGTAGCGGCTGGCCTCGGCTTTGTCGAGCACGCCACGGCGCAGGGCGGCAGCGATGCACACTACCGCGTCAAGTCGGTTGTTTTCGACGAAGGTACGCCACTGGCCGGCGATATCCTGCTCATCCTGAGGCACGACCACGTTGGACGAAGCGCTGTGTACGCCGTCCTGATAAAAGAACAGCCGGGCAATTTCATGCCCGCCAGCCAGCACCGCCTCGGCAAAACGCAGGGCGCGGCGCGAGGAGGGCGCATGGGCAGGGGAAAAAACCGCGATAGCGAATTTCATGGGCAACTCATGCTGAATAATGCCGCCATGATAAAGCAAAAAGCCCGCGCAAGTGGGCGCAGGCTTTGTCGATTGGGCGGGCGTGGATCAGGCGTTATCGTTGCTCTGCGGCAGGAACCAGTTCAGCAACAGGGCGCAGATACCCCCGGTCGCAACGCCTGACTCCATCACATTGCGCACAGCTGCCGGCATGTGCGCCAGAAACTCCGGCACCTGCGCCACCCCAAGGCCCAGGGCTAGCGACACCGCAATGATCAGCAAGGCTCGGCGGTCCAGGCGGGTGCTGGCCAGGATGTTGATACCCGATGCGGCAACTGCCCCGAACATAACCATGGCGGCGCCGCCAAGCACCGGCTCCGGCACCGCCTGAATCACACCTGCCACGCTTGGGAACAGGCCCAGCACTACTAGCATTACGGCAATCCAGATTCCAATGTGGCGGCTGGCGATTCCGGTCAGCTGAATTACGCCGTTATTTTGAGCGAAGATCGAACTGGGGAAGGTGTTGAACAGGCCGGCCAGTAGTGAGTTGGCGCCGTTGACCAGCACGCCGCCCTTGATGCGGGACATCCATAATGGGCCTTCGACGGGCTGGCGGGAAACCTTGCTGGTGGCGGTGACATCGCCGATCGCTTCCAGTGAAGTGACCAAGTAGATCACCAGCATGGGAATGAACAGCGCCCAGGAAAAACTCAGGCCAAAGTGCAGTGGCGTCGGCACCTGGAACAGCGCTGCTTCGTGCATGCCGGTGAAGTCGAGGCGACCAAGGTAGCCGGCCAGGGCATAGCCGACCGCCAGCGCTATGACGATGGCGCAACTGCGCATCCACACCACCGGGATACGGTTGAGGATCACGATCACCGCCAGCACGGCGCCCGACAACAGCAGGTTTTCACCGTTGGCGAAAGTACCGTTGGCCATTGCGCCAAACCCGCCGCCCATGCTGATCAGGCCTACCTTGATCAACGTCAGGCCAATCATGAGCACAACGATACCGGTTACCAAAGGCGTGATCAGCCGTTTAACGAACGGTAGGATGCGTGACACGCCCATTTCGACGAATGAGCCAGCAATCACCACGCCAAAAATAGCCGCCATCACGCCTTCCACTGGTGTGCCCTGCTTGACCATCAGCGCGCCACCGGCTATCAGCGGCCCGACAAAATTGAAGCTGGTGCCCTGAACGATCAGCAGCCCCGCACCGAACGGGCCAAAGCGCTTGCACTGGATGAACGTGGCGATCCCGGAAATTACCAGCGACATGGAGACAATAAGGTTGGTATCACGCGCCGATACGCCCAATGCCTGACAGATCAGCAAGCCTGGGGTGACGATGGGTACGATGATCGCCAGCAGGTGCTGCAGGGCGGCCAACAGGCCGATCAACAGCCGTGGCTTGTCCTCCAGGCCCAGTACCAGTTCATTGGCAGGCGCTGCCGCGCCTGGGCCGTGTTCGTGTGAGCTCATCGCTGAAGCCGCCCCGGAAGAAAAAGGAGCGCATTCTACGGCGAGGTGCGCGATTGCGGTAGGGGCATCCACGATGGCGACAGGATCAGCGATAATCTGACTTTTTAGTCAGCAATTCAGTAGGTAGCCAGCCTGACTTTCGCACTCGAAAAAGAAAAGCCCGCCGAAGCGGGCTTTTCTTAGGCAGCGTCAATCAGTCGTCACGACCCATGATGCCGAACAATTGCAGCAGGCTGATGAACAGGTTGTAGATCGAAACATACAGGCTGATGGTCGCCATGATGTAGTTACGCTCACCACCGTGGATGATCGCGCTGGTCTGGAACAGAATGCAGACCGACGAGAACAGCACGAAGCCAGCGCTGATCGCCAATTGCAGGCCGCTGATCTGGAAGAAGAAGCTGGCGACGACAGCGCCGAGCAGCACGAAGAAGCCTGCGGTGATGAAACCGCTGAGGAAGCTCATGTCTTTGCGGGTGATCAGGACGTAAGCCGACAAACCACCGAACACCAGCGCAGTCATGGCGAATGCCGAGCTGACCACTTCGGCGCCGCCGGCCATACCCAGGTAACGGTTGAGGATTGGGCCGAGAATGAAGCCCATGAAACCGGTGAGGGCGAAGGTAGATACCAGGCCCCATACCGAATCACGCAGTTTGGCGGTAAGGAAGAACAGACCGTAGAAGCCAATCAGCACGACGAACACGTTCGGGTAGCCGACGCGCATCTGCTGGGCCACGAAGGCCATGACACCGCTGAAAGCGAGGGTGAGTGCCAGTAGGCTGTACGTGTTGCGCAGGACCTTGCTGACCTCCTGCTGCTCGGCTTGCTGGCCGTGGTGTACGGCGTAATCCTGTTCGCGCATGGCGACACTCCTTATGGAATCCGTGGTTATGGACGTTACAGATGCGAGCAGTCTAACAGACGCTCCGCAACCCGCGACACAGAGAGTTTGACAGCGTGTTTCATTACGGTATTATGGCGCCCGCAAACAAGTTGGAAGCGTGGCCGAGTGGTTTAAGGCAACGGTCTTGAAAACCGTCGATGGGCAACTATCCTAGAGTTCGAATCTCTACGCTTCCGCCATACAAGTGCCCGACTTGATTGATGTTGACCGCCGCTAACCCCTCAAGTGGGAGCGTTTTGGGAATACTCTAATCACATCAGGCAGAAGGAAGGGGCCCTTTGTGGCCCCTTTTTTTGTGCGTTCAGGGTCAGCGTCTGCGCCTGGTTCGCCCACCCCATCATTCGAGCATCCTCGCTAACCCACTAAGCATGTTGCGTGAGGATCGCCGCCGTCGACGTTTGCCACATCTGCGCCGCGATCCGCTCCGACGCGGCATCTAGCTGGCGAACGCCTATTTTCTTCACCTTTGTGAGCGACCAACCACGCCGCAGCCGGTCGGGATTTATCTTGAGCCCGGGCACTTGCGTCATCAGTCCCTCGCGCAAGCTATCGGGGTTGGTGGTTCACCTGATATTGGTACACGCTGTCCACCTGAGCTGCGCACTCGGCCCAAGCTAGTTCCGTGCGTTGCTGGTCACTGAGCAAGTGGCCGTTCTTGCCCGGCGTGGTCGCCGGCAGTTGGCACGGCACTACCACTGGACAACCACTGACGATAAGCGTCGGCCCCGGTGATAGCGGGGCGCTCGCGCAGCCGGCGAGCAGCATCAGGTAAAGGCTGATCAGCCCAGTTTCGCAGTGTTTCGTTGTCATGCTTGAGGCTCTCTATCAGGCGCTCGCGCTCGGCCAGGCCGGTGCGCAGGGTACTCTGGAGTTTGCGCAGCTGCGCCTGCACTTGGCGTTCGTGCTCCAGGGTAGATTGCAGCGCTGTGGCGGTGGCGCGGTTGCGGCGGGCTTCGGTCTCGGCGGTTGCTAGCTGCTGCGTCAGACCCTCGGCGTTTTTCTGCTCGACCAACAGTTGAGTCCGTTGCCACCACCCCCACGCGCCAACCGTGGTGGCTGCGGCCAACGCCGCTCCTAGCAAGCTGTTGCGCAGGTCCATTACGCGGCTACCAGAGCAAGGTTCTGGTGGCGCTCGAAGGCACGCTCAAGCTTCACGTCGTACAGATTACGCTGGTAGTCGGGCCCGTTGTACAGCCTGGCGACCGTCGCCCACTGCTGTGCCTTCAAGGCCTTGAGCAGGTCGGCGTCGGCCTCGATGTAGCGGACGAAGGCCTCAAGGTGGTCCGCTTCGCTGCGGTTCATCGCCGCCACGAAGTCGTGGATGCTCAAGTAATTCAGGCGCTGCCAGTGATACCCCATGACTTGAAACGCGCCCCAGCTCGCAGACTCCAGCGCCGCCAGTTCATCCAGCCGACAAGCCTGGGCCAGACGCTGATGCTCGGCGGTTCCGCCGATGTAACCGCCGGCCTTCGGGTTGACCAGAGTGGGCGCCTGCTTGGCAAGCAACAAAGTGCGCCGTATCAGCTGCTGCTGGTCGTCGGCAGGCGTGCGCGGCAGTTGCAAGCGCTCGTACATGACGTGCCGCTCGAACAGGATGACTGGCTTGCCGTTGCTCAGGAACCCAAACCCTTTGGATTCGACCTCATTGAGCGCGTACACCGCCGCCACAGCCACCCCCAGGCGCAGTGATGCCTGCAGCAGGTCTGCGTGCTTGAGGAGTTTCCCGGTGTCCAGCCCCTGCAGGCCAGCCAAGGTTTTCGGCCCGGCGATACCATCGCCGACCAGACCAGCCTTGACCTGGTAGGCCCTCACCGCGGCTTCGGTGGCATCGCCGAAGAAGCCGTCTGCGATCAGCTGGGCGCCTCTGTCGTTGAGCTTGCGCTGCAGGTGCCGAACCGCCTGGGAGCGGTCGCCGTATCGAAAAGTCGTCATGCAGTTTCCTTTTCTCGTGTGATGAAATTCTTCGCGGTTGCACGGATGAACGTGGCGCTCAGCAAGCCAACGGCGCCCTAATGGCGCCGAAGCGTCGGTGGACAGTGTCGTTGTGCTGGGGGCGGTTGGGTTCGGCCACTACAGATCGGCGCAGTTGTCGGTATTTCTGGCCATTCTGGGATTCCTCGTTGCGGTGGCCGTGTGCCTGGCGATGAGGACATGGTCTGCATCGCGCGCGGTCACGGCAATGCGCTGTACTTGTAGGTGCAATGGCTACAGAGCAGACAGATAAGGATTACGCGCGCAGTCGCCAATGCCCATATTGGCGTTGTGAACATCGACCCTTCGTGAATGGGCTAGTGAGCAGAGGGCTATCACATACACGGCTTACTTGATGAGTAGTGGGTGTAACAGAGGGCTTCACCTTCGTGGCCGCCTATCTCCACGGATGCAATTGCCCTGAACTTTGGCCGCTGCCTGACTGCCTTTACTCATAGACAACGTTGAGGAGAACCCTATGAACAAGGGTAGCGATACGCAAAAAGAAACTTCGCAAACCAACACCCAAGGTGAGCAGGAGCGCGACAACGATGCTCACCGCCCTGATGGGTCCACCGGCACTGCTCATGATTCCACGGCGCAGAAAACGGCTCGAAACAGCGATAGGCTCAAACGCTAAGCGTGTTGGGTTAATAACTGAGCCCGGCAGGTTTCGCCGCGCAAGATGTGCGGCTTGCGCTTGGAAAATGATTGCATGAATCTCTGAAGGCCTCTGCTCAGATGACGTTCATTGTCTGGTTCGCCATGCTGGGCGCAGTATTACTGCTGCTGGCGCTCTCTTCATCGTATTTGCGCTGGGTCCCTGTAACATCATCACTGGTGTGTCTGGGGCTCGGCATGTTTTTGGGCACCTCCGGGCTGGGCCTGCTTCAGCTTGACTTGAGCGAATCCAGTGGCTGGATGGAGCATCTCACCGAAGTTGCAGTGCTGTTTTCTCTGTTCTTCAACGGCTTGAAGCTGCGCCTGCCGTTGCGCGACCGCAGATGGTGGAGCGCGTTTTATTTGGCAGGGCCGGTGATGCTCAGTTGTATCGCGGGTGTGACGCTGTTGCTGCATTACGGCTTTGAACTGGGCTGGGGTGGATCGCTTCTGATTGGAGCGATTCTCTCACCCACCGACCCGGTGCTTGCCACCTTGGTGCAGGTCGCCGATGCCCAGGATGGTGATCCGGTGCGTTTCAGCCTCTCTGGTGAGGCTGGGCTCAACGATGGTGTGGCCTTTCCCTTCGTGATGCTTGGCTTGTTCCTGCAACAGCAATCCGGTCAGCCGTGGTTCAGTGAGTGGTTGGTCAAGGACATGCTCTGGGCCGTGCCTGCTGGGTTGTTGCTCGGCTACTTCATGGGGCGTGGGCTGGGCAAGCTTACCCTCTACTTACGTTTGCGCAACGATGACTGCACCGTATCGCCCAATGATTATCTGGCGCTAGCATTGATCGCGCTGGCTTACGTGAGCGCCGAGATTATTCAGGCTTATGGTTTTCTTGCGGTGTTCGCGGCAGGGCTGGGTTTACGCCAGGCCGAAGTTCAGACTTCCAGTAACCCAGAGGACCCAGCGGCCGAGCATCTTGTACAGCCTGTGGTAGGGCATCAGCATGCGGCGCCGGAGCGTGCTGTGAAAGGGGATGTGCAAGCGCTCGCTGACTCGCAGGTGGCGGCAGGGATCATGTTGGGTGACATGTTGGCGTTCGGGAGCTTGATCGAGCGAGCAATGGAGGTGTTTCTTGTCACGATGCTTGGCGTGGTGCTCATCGAACATTGGGACTGGCGAGCAGTGCCGGTCGCCGCTGCGTTGTTTGTGGTGATCCGGCCAGTGAGCGTCTTGCTGTTCCCGCGGCCAGGTGTGCTGACGCTTCGACAACGAGGACTTTTGGGTTGGTTCGGTATTCGCGGCATCGGGAGCTTCTACTACCTGTTCTACGCCCTGAATCATGGGCTGTTGCCAGCGCTGGCTGAGCAAAGTATCAACTTGGTTCTCTGCGTGGTGGCGTTGAGTATTCTGGTGCATGGTTTGAGCGTACAGCCGCTGCTGGCGTGGTACGAAGCCCGCAAGCGATAGAAATCCAAGGCACAAGCGGTCCTGCGGGTATGAGTGCGAACGCTTTGGTCCGTTGATCCAAGGCCTTATCCAGTGCAATGCGCCTTGACGGATTACCGGCTATCTTAGGGAGTGGCAAGCGAGCCGCCTTCACGTTGGGAACGGTTTTACGCGTTCTCCGTTGATTCAGTAGGAAATACTATGCAGCAACCCGTGGACGAAACCATCCGAGCGGCCTTGCAGAAGACTCACGCGCGCTTGCACCGTCAACACGAGCTGGTGGTCGAGTTCGGCGTCATGTCTCTGAAAGTTGCAGACTTGGACCAATTGTTGACCCATGCTTGTGAAGTGGTGGCTGAAGGCATGAGCACTCGCTTCTCCAAGGTGCTGCAACCGGCGGATGAGGACGGCTTTGTTCTGACTCACGGTGTTGGCTGGGATGCTGATGACATCGGGCAAGCGACCGTGGGTGCGGACGCGGCAAGCCCTGCCGGCTATGCGTTGGCGACTTATCGGCCAGTGCTCTCGAATCATTTGGGGATGGAAAGTCGCTTTCGTACGCCCGATTTGTTGAAGAAGTATGGGATTGAACGGGCTATAAACGTGCCGATCCGAGGTGTGCTGAGCCCGTTCGGCGTACTCGAAGCAGACAGTAGCAACGGGGATGACTTCGTCGAAAGCGACCTGGTATTCCTTGAAGGCATCTCCAACGTAATCTCTATGGCTGTCGAACGCATATCGGCAGGCATAGATGTGCCAGTTCCCGATCCTCACTCCGAAACTATTTTGAATGCGAGCCCAGATTGGGTGGAGATCCTCACCGCGAACGGCGAGATCGAGTTCATGAACGAAGCCGGGCTGAAGTTCATGAATACTGACCTGGCCAGCGTCAAAGGCCAGCCTTGGTATGACCTATGGCCCGAGGCTTCGCGATCGATTGCGGGGGAGGCGGTAGCCAAAGTCTGCGCCGGGGAAACCGTGCGCTTTGAAGCGAGTTGCCCCATCGCTCCCGATGAACCGAAGTTTTGGGATGTCACCGTTGCGCCGATCCTCGGTCCAGACGGCAAGGTCGAGCGTGTCATCGCCGTATCACGGGATATCACTGAGCGGCATCTCTACGAAGCACAACTGCTTTCGCTCATTGAGGCTCAGAATAACAGGCAAAGTCGCAGCGACCTGGTTTTGGAAGAAATACACCATCGTGTCAAAAACAGCCTTCACCTGGTCAATACCTTGCTTTTATTGCAAGCCAACCTGACGCCGGATACGGCGGTGAAGTTGCAGCTCGAAACCGCCGCAGGGCGCGTGGTTACCATCGCCAGCGTTCACGAGCGCCTGTACCAGGCCGCTGAAGATCAAGATGTGCGCGCCCCTCAGTACCTTGGCGCTTTGTTGGGTGATCTGGGCAAGGCGTTGGCCGACCGACACATTTCTCTGGAAGCGGACGATTTTGTCTTGCCGCCCGAAAGAATGGCCCCATTGGGATTGGTGATCTCCGAGTTGATTACCAATGCGCTCAAATATGGCAAGGGTTCGATCGAGGTCATCGTCAAGCATATGGGTGGCGATGCATTACTCACCGTACGCGATGAGGGGGACGGCTTTCCTGATCATTACCCCAAGCCCACGGGAACCGGACTTGGTATGCGCCTGGTCAAGAGCTATTCAGGGTATGGCGGTGCGGCGGTGGCAGTTGATCGCCAGGATGACAAAAGCTGTGTTCATGTGCGTTTCAAGCTTTAGTTGGCTGCGGCGCACCCTTTGATCGCCAACTTGGCCACCGCTTCGCTTTCTAAAGAGCACTTGAAATCGCGACTCTACAACCTCTCATGGACATAGGCGACTTGCGTTTTTTCGGTTTGAATCTCCTTAAGCCTTACAAGGTGAATCTGTGTACCCCAAGACCCCCGATGGGCGCTACTTCGTGGTAAAAGGGCGGCTCTGGCGCTGCACCAATCCCAGCCTGAGTGAGACAGAGCGGCAACGGCTCGTACATGACTTAATGGATGCTCGCCGTGATGTCAAAAATGCCAAGCGCGCAGGTGACGAAGGCATGCTGGCGTCTGCACGGTCGCGAGTGAACGCCGCCAAAGTCGGCCTGGGCGAGAGGGGGGCGGTTTGGTGGGGCGACGGCAGCCCGGATTACAATCGCAAGCTGGCTGAATCTACCCCATATGCAGACTGGTACCAGTCGTTGAACCATGCCCAGTAGGGGCAGACCAGCCCTTGAACACCGGTTATGGACCGAGCCTCGGGCGCGGGAGCCGTCCATAACCGTGTGCCGAGTGTCAGTGTTTTCCGTGGCCGGCGCGGGCAATAACCAATCCTGCCAAGAACCCAAGCGCTGCCGCACCGAGTATCACCCTCTTGGCGCCCATAGGTGCCCTGACACACTTCGGTTTATCGACCGCCGCGTGCTTGGAATCAGAGGCAATTGGCTTGTCGAGTGGCATTATCAGCTCGTCGGGCTCGACCAATGAGAGTCCAAGCGCGGTACCATCGACCAGCGTCAATGTCAGCCCTTCGACTGTCCCTGCCTCCCTGTTTGGGAACACCGGTTCACCTTCGGCATCCAGGCTGTCGTAGATGAAGCGCGTACCCTCCAGCCATCCAACGGCGGTGAGAAGCTCGGGGCCTAGATAATACTTTCCATCTTGGAAAAAGCCTGGAAACTGATGGGCGCGCTCAACGTTATCGACGCGGTAACGTTCACCCGGTTTCATACCTGTAGCTGGATCGATCATGTTCTCACCCCCTGTGATTCGAGCCTTGGCTTGTCAGTCGTTGCTGCGCTCGGTATGCAGAGGAAGCCACGAGCAGCAGCAAAGTTCAGCCCAATAAGTCGGGCGGTCATCATCCCCACCTCCGGGCCCCCAGCAACACGGGCTCAGGCACGCAGAACAATATAATTCGCAGCGCTTGGGCCAGCTATGAAGCCGATTCGCTTTGTGCAAAAAGCCCCCATGCAACTCGCCTGCCTCGCAGCCCAGATCTCAGCTTTGAGACTCGTCTTATGTCAGCGCCGCGCCTCGAAAGCGATAGTAGCGCCACCCTGCTAATCAACGCGGATGTCAGCAGGGGCTCTATCACTCCATTAAGCGAGGCCTCTCATGTTTGTACGTTCGATCAAATACCCCGCAATATCCTGCGCTGCTCTTTTGGCATCTTTCATGATGACTGCTGTGCATGCAGCAGATGGCCAGATTGAATTCACCGGTGTAGTCAATGACAACGCCTGCACCATCAACAGCCAAAGCGTTACCCAGGCTGTCGATATGGGCCAAGTGCGTATTGCAGACTTCCCTAACACTGTCGGCGCACTGTCCACTGTAGAAGCCACGCCGTTCAGCATTTCGCTGGAGAACTGCAGCGGGCCGACCATGAGGAACGCCACCGTGAAGTTCAGCGGCCAGCCTGCCGCAACGGATGCGACTGTGCTTGGCATGGTCGGCAGCAATCAAGTATCGGGTCTGGGTATCCAGATCGCCGATGCTCGCACCGGTGCGAAACTGCCGCTTAACACTGAAAGCACTGCTTACACCCTGCGCCCCTCCAATAACACGTTCGATTTCACCGCGTCGTATGTTCGCCTGGTTGCAGATACTGTGAACACCGATGGCGATGTGACCGCTCGTGGCATCGGTACTGGCCGTGTCAATGCCGTGGCGACTTTCGATATCACCTATCGATAAGTCTTGGTTGGTACCAGGGCCTCGCACTGGCGAGCGCTCTGGTACGAAGGAGCGCAAGCACATGAAACGCAAGTTGTTGACGCTGGCCTCGGTGGTCTTCTGCCTGTCCAGCACGCTGGCACACGCCGGTGTAAACGTAGGCGCCACCCGCGTCATTTATCAAGGCAAAGACAAGGAAGCCAATCTTTCGGTCACCAATACAGTGGATGACCGTATCCCTTATCTCATCCAGTCATGGGTCAGTGAGTATGGCACGGACGAAGCGACCGAGAAGTTTATCGTAACGCCACCGTTATTCCGCCTGGATCCGGGCAGCCAGAACATGCTGAGAATCATGGCTGTACAGACCAAGCAATTACCGACCGACAGGGAAAGTTTATTCGCGGTCAACGTCAAAGCGATCCCGGCCAAGAGTAATGATCCGGGCAGGGAAAATGTTCTACAGATCGCTATCAAGACCAGTATCAAGATGTTTTATCGCCCGGAGGGTTTACCTGGCAACTTGATCGATGCCGCCAAAGGCATGGTCTGGTATTCGCACAATGGCCAACTTTTATTCGAGAACCCGTCGCGCTACCACCTCGTCGTCAGCAAGTTGGTGATCAACGGTCAAGAACAAAAAGGGCTGCCGGATGTAATTGCGCCCGGTCAGCGCGGCACTGCAACTATCAAAGCGAAACCAGGCGACAGCTTGACCATGAGTTACATCAATGAATACGGCAGTGCAGTCGAGGCTTCGGCCGTAACACTGGCTTCGCAGTAAAAAGCCCATTCCAAGGAGTCCGACATGCGAAAAGGGCGCACGAACAATTGGCTGCGCCGTATTCCTATTGTGCGCATGTCTGCTTTCACTTTCACCTTCTATACCTGCAGCGTGCAGGCTGAGTTCAGTTTCGACCCAAGCTTCCTGGAAATTGGTGGCGGCCGCGGCGGCGATGCGGTAGCGGCTCAAGTCAGTGCGCTCAGTGAAGGGCAGCTACCTGGGGTGTACAAGATTGGGCTTGCCGTCAATGGCAAGGCAATTGATGAGCGTGAGGTTCGATTCATTCGGGAGCCTTCCGATCAGCCGAAAACCATGACTGGGCTGTTTCCGTGTTTTTCCGTCGAGTCGCTCAAGGAGCTGGGCGTCGATGCCGAGCGGCTGGCCAAGGCCTCGCTGTACGAGGCGCAATGCGTGGCCTTCAGCGGTTCTTTGGCAGGTGTGACGTATGACTATGTCTTCGGCAAACAACAACTCGATATCCAGGTCCCTCAAGCTTTCATCGGCGAGGTGCCACTGGAGGTCCGTCGCCGACACTGGTCTGACGGCGAGCGTGTGGCGTTCGCCAACTATTCCTTGAGCGCAAGTCATCAGGACACCACCAGAAGCCGACAAGAGTCGCAATTTGGCAGCGTTCAAAGCGGTATCAATGCCGGCGCCTGGCGTTTCAGAAACTTTTCGACCTATCAGAAAAACGGCGCCACCAGCGGTGAATGGAAATCGGTCGACACCTACGTCCAGCGTGCGCTCGGCGATACCATGGCCATTGCGTCCGTGGGTGATGGCAGTACCAGCAGCGACTTGTTCGACACCATCTCTTACCGCGGCGTCAGTGTGGCCACGGATTTGGACATGCTGCCTGACAGCGCCAGGAACTTCGCGCCGGTCATCCGTGGGATTGCCAACGGCCGCTCTCTGGTCACCTTGCGTCAGCGTGGCTATGTCATCAGCGAACAATGGGTGCCGTCTGGCCCATTCGCCCTGCGCAACTTGTATTCCACACCCAGCAACGGTGATATCGAAGTCACCGTCGAAGGGCCCAATGGTGATCGCCAGGTTTATACGCAGTCGTTCTCTTCCGTACCCTACATGCTGCGTGAAGGGCAGCACAGCTACGAGCTGACCCTCGGTCAATACCGCTCTGCCAGCACCTCGACGGACCTGCCCAAACCCATGTTCGCCCAGGCCAGCTACCGCAGAGGTGTTGCCAGTGGCACCACACTGCTGGCCGGCAGCATCGTCAGTGCCGACTACCACTCGGCACTGTTTGGCGTGGCGCAGGATATCGAAGGCTTCGGGGCCGTGTCGGTGGATGTCACCCACGCGGTCACCCAAGGGCTCAAGGACAAGCCTGCAACGGGGCAGTCCTATCGTTTTCGCTACTCTAAATCCATAGAGACGACCGACACCAACTTCAGCCTGCTGGGCTACCGCTACTCAACGGCGGGCTACTACAGCTTCAACGAGGCAGTGAACCTGCGGGCCACTGCTGCCGGCATTCGCTATGACGATGATCTGCTGGGCAGCGCGCTAGTGGCCTCGGATTACTTTGCCGGCCATATGAAAAGTGCGTTCACCGCCAACGTATCCCAGCAGTTCAGCACTTACGGCAGCCTGTTTGCCAACGTCAGCAAGACCCGTTACTGGAACCAGGCAAAAAGTTCGACATCCGTGCAACTGGGTTACAACTTCAGCGTGGGCAGCGCTTCCTACACATTAGGGCTGGCGCAGACCAGCGGAGCAGGGCAGTCGGTGAAAAGTATCTCACTGGGTGTCAGCCTGCCTTTGGGGGGCGTGAGTTCATCGCGGCGGGTTAGCGCGGGCGCAAGCCATGACTCGCTGGGCAATGCCAGCAATAACATCAATATGTCGGATTCGGTGCTGGAAGATAATGCGTTGACTTACAACGTGGGGTTGAACCAGCGCAAACAACAAGGTGATCAGCTGACCGGAGCCTCGCTGGCTGCGCGCTACAGTGCGGCCAACGCGGTGTGGCACGGTTCCTATACCTCCGATCAGAACGTCACACAACTCGATTACGGCGTCGAGGGGGGGCTGGTTGCAACTAGCGACAGCTTCATGTTTACCCAGCCGTTGGGTGAAACCAACATCATCGTCTCGACACCCGGCGCCGAAGGGGTGGGTATACGCGCCCGAAGAGGCGTGCGCACCAATAGTTCGGGCTATACGGTGTTGCCATCGGCCCAGCCTTACCGGACTAACAAAGTGTCGCTCAATACCGACACGCTGTCGGACACGACCGACATCAGTAATTTGGTCCAGGACGTTGTGCCGACTCGCGGTGCCTTCGTAATTGCCAACTTCGAGACGCGTAATGGCCGGCGCTTGTTGATCAAGTTGGCAACGCCCGAGGGCGCGTTGGCACCATTTGCCTCGCAAGCGAACCTCTATGACCAGGACGGCACACTTATCAGTTCGGCGATGGTTGCGGATAACGGACGAGTGTTCATGACGGGCGTGCCCGAGCACTCGACGCTCACCGTGGATGTCGATGGAAAAACCTGGTGTCGGGCAACGGTCGATCTGAATGATTTCGCACTTAAGGGCGAGGGTGTTGGGCAAATAACTATGCGCTGCCCTGGCGCCTCTGAAACGGCAGCGAGAGGAAACGAATCATGAGTTACCGTGGCATCAAAATGATCTTGCCGGATACCCGCCACACACTGGGCATGCTAGTGCTGGCCTGCTTAGCGGTTTTGTTCTCTGCCCCCGCTCAGGCATTCATCGAAAATAACGTGCAATGCACCCGCCCCGCTGGTGCGCCTGGCGTTCAGGACTTAGGCGCCGTTAGCCCGGGACAGGATATTTCATTTGTCATTCTGCTGGACTGTAAGGTCCTCAGGCGATATCCGATAGGCCTGAACCTCAGCTACACCTCAGGCTATACCCAAAATCCAGTGGGACCGAAGTTCGAGGTGGGTTCTAACGGTAGACGCGTGAGCGAGGGGGGAATGGGGAGTACTGCAGGCGTCTGTTTGCCTGCCACCTGCACCGCTCTGCCAGTAGGCTACCGTTTCCAGACCGTGGTCGTGTTTAAGGGTGTGGCAGGAACAAAGCCTGGAAAATATGTATTCCTATATGGATTATTCGCTACGTCCTTGGGTTGGGAAAATTATTCGGACGCTGTTACCGCAGGCGTAATGTTCTACACGGTCGAGAATCCCGCCTGTAGCCTGGTTTCATCCGATGCTGCAAATCTTCAATTTGGCACGCTGTCCAGCGCCGATTTTTCTGCAGCAAGTCAAACGGCTTATATCGATCTTTCCTGTAAGTCTGCCACCCAGGCTACGGTGAAGCTCACGCCGACGCAGAGCGTTGTCGACAGTGCAGCGGGTATTTCAGCAACTACCCTGGCCGGATTGTCCATGGTTAGCAATTGGGCAGATACCGGCGCCGCGGTGAATTTCAGTACTACCCGATCCCTGAACTTCAACGCTGGCAGCAACACGCTAGGCGTGCGCTTTCAACCAAGATTGAATAGCCCAAGCGTACAGCCAGTTGGCAGTTTTTCCAGCCAGTACACATTGACCATCACCTACCTCTGATGCCGAGGGATACAACCATGAAATATGCACTCCTGTTCGCTGCAAGTTCCTGGCTGGTCTGTGCGAGCGCGCAAGCCGCAAGCGACACCGTTACCATCAATGTCAGCGGCACCTTGACCCGGCCGCCTTGTACAGTAACCAGCGCGAAAACGCTCACCGCAAACTTCGGCAGTATCGAATACGACAAAGTGGCGGCAGCACCGTCCATCGATCTGCCGCTGACACTCAGCTGCCCACCCAATTCTTCTTTCACCATCGCGGTGACCGCCTCGGGGGCGCTGACCGACACCATTGCCTCGGCGGGCCGCACGAACCTGGGCTATCAATTGACGCGCAAGGATAACAATGCCGCCGTCAATATTCGCGGAACTGCTCGTACCGTGAGCAATGTTCAGGGCAGTGTCGACCTTGGGATGTCAGCAAAACTGGTTGCCCAAGGCACCCTCAGCGAGGGCACATTCTCAGCCTCGGCCGTGGTGAACATCACCTACCTGTAATTCGATGAGGCCTGCAATGAAACCACTGGTCAAGGCAGCAATTGCCGCGCTTTTTTGTCTGCCTGCCATGGGCCATGCGCTCGATGCCAGCGAAGTGCGTGTATCGGGCACGTTGGTTCGCCCCTTGTGCACGACTCTGTTTCCGGTCAATCAGACGGTTACCCTGCCGGCGGTCAGCCTCAACACATTGATGGCCGGCACTTCACAATGGGCTGAGGTGCCTCTGGAGTTTCGCTGCGCCGAAAATACCCAGGTGAAGTTACGATTCGTGGCCGCCGCCGCAGCGTACGATGGCGTGACCTTGCGCACGACCGTTGACGGCTTGGGCCTGCGCCTGCGCCTGCGTGATGACAGTCAAGGGGCTACAGCCCTGGACATGCGTTTGAATGAAACGCTGGGCATCGCAGTGTCTGGCACTGGCTTGCGCCTGAACTTGGGCGCCCGCTCGGTAATGGTTGGGGATCAGCCACCGGCGGTGGGTAACTATCAGTCCCAAGTGTTGATGGTCATCGATTATCTCTGACCTTCGTGCACCCCACCGCCCAGGGTGCCGATGATCGCGCTGCTACCTTCAAGTAAACTGCCGCGCCTCGATGCAGTAGGTGAGCAGTGCCTGGTCTGTATCCACGTCCAGTTTGCGCATTGCCGAAACCTTCTGTGCGCTTACCGTCTTGTTGCTGCGACACAGCTGCCGTGCAATGTCACTGACGGTCATGCCTGTTACGAACAGCCGTAGCACCTCCATCTCCCGCGGCGATAGGCTTTGAAAACGCTCCTCGACCTGGCCTTGCTCGCCCGTCACCCACCGGGGCTCGCTTGCAGGGCCTACATAGCGGCGCTGTTTGCTCAGCGCGGTCAACGCTTTCTCGATTTCTTGATGCAGTTGGTTCTTCTGGATAACGCCGGCCACCCCCAGTTCCTGCAACCGGGTGAGGATCAGGCTGTTGGAGACCATGGTCAGGACCAGGATCTGGGTCTGTGGGAAGTTACGCAGCACGTACTCGATCAACTTCAGCCCATCACCATAGGTGGCATCGCCGGGCATGTTGAAGTCGGTGATCAGCAGGTTGGGCTGATGTTTGCGTAATTGTTCGATCAGCTCGCTGGAGCTGACCGCTTCACCCACGATGCTATAGCGCCCATCGCGCTGGACGACTTCGCGCACGCCGAGCAAGACAATGGGATGGTCATCAGCGATGACGACATTCAGATCGGGCATGTACGAATACTCTTGGGGTTGTAGGTGGCATCAGCCTTGCTCGCTCAGGCATTTCGACACTGCCGTTAGCCGAGCACACAGGGCTCTGACCTGCTGTACCAGCGGTTCAGACAAGGGGCCTGCGTGCAGTGCTTCCTCCAGTTGCTGGCTAAGCAGGTACAGCCTTTGGGCGTGCACGCTGGCCAGTGCGCCACTGAGGCTATGCAGGCGCTGGCGTACAGCAGTGGCGTCCAGCTCCAGCAAGCCTTGCTCGATTTGACCGATATCCGCCATCAATGTCTTGGCCATCAGTTCACGCATGGCAGCAGACAGCTCGATCCAGCCTTCTTGATCCTGTACCGCGTCAGGTTGCGCGGTTGCGTGCATTGGCAGCAACCCGGTGGCTTTGCGGCAATGGGACATTAGGGCCTGACGTAACATGCCGAGGCTCAGCGGTTTGACTACCCAGGCGCTCATACCCATCGCCAGGCAGCGCTGACCCTCTTCGCGCAGGGCGTTGGCGGTGACGCCGATGATTGGCACATCCACACCCTGGGAGCGCAGCGCTTGGGCCAGCTCATAGCCGTTGAGCTTCGGCATGTTGATATCGGTGATGACCAGGTCGAACGGCTGGGTGTGCCAAAGCTTCAAAGCGTGCTGCCCGTCATTGGCGACGGTGGGGTGTGCGCCCAGGGCTTCGAGTTGCTCACGTAGCACCGCCTGGCTCACCGGGTTGTCTTCAGCCACCAGCACGCGCACGTTGAGGCAGGGCGCATCCAGGCACGAGGGTACCAGGGCGGTCGCAGGCGCAGGTGGCGGGGTATCCACCACGGGCAGCGAAATCAACAGTGAGAAACTACTGCCCAGCCCTGGCTCGCTGACCACACGCATACTGCCGCCCATCAGTTCGCTCAGCTTCTTGCAGATCGAAAGCCCAAGCCCTGCGCCATTGCCGTCCTGGCCTGCTGCAACTTGGTAAAAGGGTTTGAACAGCTGCTCCATGGCTTTTTCAGCAATCCCGACGCCCGTGTCCGTTACCTGCCATTGCAGCAAGACAGTGTCGGCGGTGCGCTCTTGAACGGTGAGGCGCAGGCGCACGCGCCCCGAATCGGTGAATTTGATGGCGTTGCCCAACAGGTTGTGCAGAATCTGCCGAAGCCGACCGGCATCACCTTTGATTTGGCACGGGACTTGCGGGTCCACCTCAGCTTCGATATCCAGCCCCTTGTTGCGCGCCGTTGCAGAGAATGCGACCACTGCGTCCTCGACCAGTTGGCTCGGGTCCAAGGGTGCTTCTTCGAGTGGCATCTGCCCCGACTCGATCTTCGACACATCCAGCACGTTGCTGATCAGCTGAAACAGCACGGTGGATGAACCCTGGATGACCTCCAGGTAGTGGCGCTGGCGCTCGGTCATCTCGGTCAGTGACAGCAGCTCCAGGTTGCCCAACACCCCGTAAAGGGGTGTACGAATTTCATGGCTCATGGTCGCCAGGAACACCGTCTTGGCTTCATTGGCAGCCGTGGCACGGCGGTGCGCCTGGTTGAGCATCAAGGTTTCGTCGACGTGGCGGGTGATGTCGTTACAGCCACAGAGAAACACGTCCTGCCCCTCGTAACGCGCAGCCACTACCACCACTTGCACGTAGCGGCCGTCGACCAACAGGCAGGTTTCGCCCGGCGCCTGGTCGCCATCATGGCTCTCCAGTAGCTGGATCACAGCCGGCGTCGCACCTAGTTGCACGGCACGCTCATTGTCCAGCAGCAGCTTGCGGTCGCTGCGGCGCAGCACGCACAAACCCACCGGTGCGTTGTGCAGCATCAGGCGGTTGAACGCTTCGTTCTCGAACAGGCGCACCTGGGCCCGCTGGGCCGGTAAAACGATCCGGGATTTGTACCAGCGGTTAATCCACAAGCCGACGATGATCGCTGCGATGAAGGTCAACAGCAGGCCCATGAGCGGCCATTTGGCATAGCGCAGAAAGTCCTGGTACGAAACGGCATACAGGCCGGTCCAGCGCTCCCCGATCGGGGAAACCATTTTGAAGTGCAGCCCCTGGCGGTTGAAGCTGAGCCCTACCGGTACAGCCTCATCGGTACCCAGTGCGCCCAGCACCACGTCGCCCTGGGGTGAAATCAAGGTGAACTGGTTGTAGGCCGACAGTTGCAGCAACCGCTCGAATTCGTCGACTTGCGCTGTGTCCACGGCCGCGGCGAGGATGAGCAGGCCCGTTGCCTGCGCGGGGGGCAGCAGGGCGTTGGAAGCATCCAGGCCTATCATCGCGACGATACTGCGGTGGTCCTTGTACAGCTTCAGAGGGGCGCGCATCCAGTGCACTTGCTGATCGGCAAGTAACGTTTGCGAAGGCCTGAGTTGCTGCAAACGGTTGATGATGTCGGCATATTTGTCGTGCAGCAGGGGCAGACGTTGCCGCGCAACCTCTGCGCCAGGGATCGCCAGGCTGGCTTTGCCACCGGGGTCAAGAACGAACAGTTGAGGCGATGCATAGAAGGAGCTTGACCAGAAGCCGCCGTAGTAGTCGGTCATTTGTACGCCCAGCGCCAGAGCACGGGCCTGGTCTTCCTTGCTGAAGTCCTTGGTGTGTGCCAGGGAAAACGGCAGCGAGTGTTCAAAGCCTTTGGCCTTGAGCAACACTTGGTCGCCAAGGGGGCTGGTCTGGACTATGGAAACTGATTGCACTGCTTGTAATGCAGGCCTGCTACTTTGTCGGTAACCTGCAGCCACGTTGCGCAGAAAAGTTTCGTGCTCGTGAATGATCTCAACGACCCGCGCGAAGTGAAAGTCCACACGCTGCTGCTCCGCTTCCAGTAGCCGAGACACAGCCCAGTAGCAGGTGCTGGAAAGCAGCAGCGCCAAGCCAGCCAGCAGCAGCAAGGCTTTGTTCAGGCGCTGAGAACTCAGCGCCAGCTTATCGAGTTGCAAGCTTGCGTGTTTCATGAATGGGCTCGGCGTTGACGGGTTGAGGGCTAGCAGGTCCTACTGCAATTAGCATCGAACGCCATCGAAAATGGCTTCACATCCATGAGCTGAAACGTTTGACCTCACTCGATCAAGAAAGTGCTGGCCGGGGGCCATCTTCCTTGAGTAGCGCTGCCAATTCAACCCTGTCAATTGCAGGGGAAATAATGAACCCCTGCACCTGGTCGCACTGTGCACGGCGCAGCACGTCAAGCTCGGCGCGGGTTTCCGCGCCCTCGGCGACTGTCACCAAGCCGAGTTTTCGCCCCAATTCAGTGATGCTGCGCAGCGCTGATGCCAAGCCATCGTTTTCGCCGCAGCCCAGCACCAGCGAGCGGTCGATCTTCAGCTCGGTAAACGGCGTGGATACCAAATTAAAGTACGAGCTGTAGCCTTTGCCAAAATCATCCTGAGCCAATCCGAACCCCATCAGCCGCAAGCGGCAGGCTCCAGCGTAATAGTTGCTGGACAACTGCGTGGTAGAGCTTTCGGTGAGTTCGAAGGTGATCTGTCGGGGGTCTGCCTGATTGACGCGGACTTGGGCGAGCAGCCGGTCGACCAGGTCATATTGATCCAGCAGATGCGTCGGCAGGTTGATCGAAATCGGTAATGTCAGGCCCATCTGCGCCCACTGCGCCTGGGCAGAAAGCGTCTGGCCCAGAATGCTGGTGAGCAACTCGATATCCAGCTGCGCGTTTTCGATTTCCTCAATGAACGCGCCTGGCATCAGTAGCCCCTCGGCGGGATGGAGCCAGCGAGCCAGGGCTTCGGCACCGACGATTCTGCCATCGCGCAGTGACATTTTTGGTTGGAACCAGGCCTGTATCTCACCGCTCTGCAAGGCCTTGGCCAGCGTATCACCCGAGCGGCAGCCACGCGGTCTGCTGCTGAAGGCACGAGCCTGCTCGTTGAGCTCGTCCAGGCGTGTGCGCAAGCCAATGATCTCGGCCTCGCGCACTGGCTTGGATATCAGCCCGGCAACTTGCAGTCCCAGGTTCTTGGCTACCTGGCCGCAACCTACCAGCATGCGTCGAGAGGCTGCGGTCATCAGTGCCAGAGCAGGGGGGCGATGAAGTTGCGCCAGCTGTTGGACCAGCTGTACGCCGTCCATCTGCGGCATCATCAGGTCGGTCAGCAAAAGGTCATAGCGGTTGCGCGAAAGGCGCTGCAGGGCGGTCGCACCGTCCCATGCCAACTCGACTTCGAACCCTCCCGCCGCTTGGAAAGCGGTTGTCAGATATTGGTGCTGGAAGGGATGGTCCTCGACTATTAATACACGATAGACGTTCAAGACGCGCTTCTCTGATAGGGCTGCAGGCATTGGTACAGCGCATGCAGCGTGAAAGGTTTGACGAGAAAATGGTCCATGCCTGCCCCAAGGCAACGCTCTGCCTCATCGAGCATGGCATTGGCGGTGGCGCCGATGATCGGCACGCTGCAGCCGAGCGCGCGAAGCTCCTGAGTGAGCTGATAGCCATTCATGCGTGGCATGTTCACGTCGGTCAGGACGATGTCGAAGTCTGCGTCCTGCCAAAGCGCAAGCGCTTCGAGCCCGTCGCTTGCCAGGGCCACCGTGCAGCCCAGCTCTTCTAGTTGGTCGCGCAGGATCAACTGGTTGACCATGTTGTCTTCTGCCACCAGCAGGTGCAGGTTCAGCTGGGTTTCCTGAGGCTCGCGCAGCGGCGCAGGTTCGCCGTGCTGGGCCATACCGAGTGCTTGGCTGACCGCACGGTTCAATGCGTGCAGGTTGTTCAAGCCGGCTGACCAGGTGCGTGCGTCCACCTGCAAGATGCCGTGCACGTCCTGAGCGACCACAATTCGCGGGCCGCTCCAGTCTTGCCTGAGCGCAGTGCTGGCCAAGCCTGGGCACAGCTCAACCAACACTGCGGTTGGGTCGAGCTTGTTTGAGTCCTGGCCTACCAACTGCGCCCGTGCGCCCCAGCGGCGTAGCCACCCCGCCGTGTGTTCGGCTAGCTCCTGAACCTGAGACTGCACATAAATCCGCTCGCTGACCAGCGCTGTGGCCCATTGCTGATGTGCATCAGGCGTGACCTGCTCCAATGGCAGCGTGAACGAGAAACTGCTGCCCAGCCCAGGTTCACTGAACACTCTGAGCGTGCCATTCATCAGATGCACCAGGCGTTTGCAGATGGACAGCCCAAGGCCCGTGCCGGCGACCACATTGGCGGTAGGGCTGCTCTGGAAGAATGGCTCGAACAACTGCCGCTGATCCTGCGTGGGGATACCTTTACCGGTATCGACCACCTGCCATTGCAGCATGGCCCGTTCGCCCTCGCGGGACGACAGTTGCAGGCGTACGACAATGCGCCCGGTTTCGGTGAACTTGACGGCATTGCTCAGCAGGTTACCGAGGATCTGGCGGATGCGAATAACGTCCCCTCTGACCTGGTCTGGCAATGACGGGTCGATGCAGGCAAACAGTTGCAAGCCTTTGCTTTGCGCCGCGCCGGTATAGCTTTGGATCAAGTCCTGGGTCAGCACCAGGGGTGAAAAGGCGCTCAACTCAAGGGCCAGTTGCCCAGCTTCGATCTTGGAAACATCCAATACGTCGCAGATCAGCTGCAACAGCGTCGCCGACGAGCCCTCGATCGCCGTGAGGTAACCACGCTGCTGGGTGTCCAATTGGGTGCGAGACAGCAGTTCCAGAGTGGCTAGCACGCCATACAGCGGTGTGCGAATTTCATGACTCATGGTCGCCAGGAACAGTGTCTTGGCTTCATTGGCGGCGTCGGCAAGCATGCGCGCCTGTTGCAGGGCAAGTTCTGCGGCCTTGTGTTCGGTAATATCGCTGAACGCGCATATCAGCACGTCCTCACGTTGGTAGCGGGTTGGCGCATAGCTCAAGTACAGGTGACGCCCATCGGCCGTTTGCAGTTCATCGATGCTGCTACGCGGCGCTTCACCATCGAAAGCGTTCTCGATCCACTGGCGGCATAGCCGTCTGCGTTCACCATCCATGCCCAGCCATTGCTCAGAAAGAGGGTTTTCCAGTACCACCGCGCCGTCGCTGCGGCGAAGCACGCACAGTGCGACGGGAGCGATACGGATAACCGTGCTACAAAAGGCTTCGCTTTCGATCAATGCGTCGATCCGCGCGGCGGCTGGTACGATAAGGCGCTGATCGATGCGCCTGACCAGCCACACCATGAATACGGTCGCCATCAAACAGATCAACAGCGCAATCACCAGCGGCAGTACCATGGCCGGTAGCAAGGATTTCAGTTGAACGCTGTAGACGATCTGCCAACCCGAATAGTCCAGGTGTTTACGGATGGTCAGGCGTTCCGGTAACCAGTCGCCGCCCTCCCAGCCGAAGCCTGCAAGGGTGGCGGCGTCAACCTCAGAGTCATCCCCCCCTGATGGCAGCGCAGCGTTGCCCACGATCAGCCGGCCGCTGGCGTCGAGCAGCTTGAAATCACCTGCCTGGTCATGTTGTAGCGCCTGAATCAAATTGGGGCCGTCAACCTCCAGGCCCAACCATCCTGACGCCAGGTTGCGCTCGTCCATGCGTATGAAGATGTACAGCGAAGCGTTCGGCTGGGCGGGGTCGGTGAGCCACAGTTCTTCCTGTGAGGAGGGGCTGTCGTTGGCCGAACGCACTTGCTTGAGCACCTGCGTTGGGAGCGCTTGGGCAGCTTCGCCTGCGGTGAATAGCCTTTGTACCTGTTCTTGAGAAGATTGCGGCACGTAGAGCAGGTTGACATGGTTGACCCGCAGGTAGTCCAACATGCGCCGGGTCAGCCAGAGGCTCCAGATTTCATGCTCCACACCCAGAATGATATGGATCTCTTCTTCAGGCACATTGTTGGCCTGGGCGGCGGCCAGAGTAGGCTGACGAACGGTCGACAAGCCAAGGCCTTTGAGGAGTGTCTGGCGGCTGACGAAGAACCCCTGGGCCTCGAATACCGCCTCGTTCATGTAACTGCGCCGCGAGGAGATTTCCTGGTTCAGCGTCACCCGCAGGTAGCTGTAGGCACCGATGTACACACTTGCCACCAGGCTGAAGGCAAACAGGTGCAGCAGCTTGCGGGCCGCCTTGGGCGTGGCCAGCGTCGAGCGAGCGGTTGGGATCAGATGGTCAAGTTTCATCGGCGCCAGCCTAGCCAGTGCCAACTGCGTCCAGAATAGGACGGATCTCAATCTGCGAGGGCCGGCCTGCAGCGGTGCCGATTAATGAGCGCCCTGGTGTAGCTGCGCGCTAGGTGAAGGTGCCATCAATGGTTTCAGCGCACGGCCTGCAGTTGGGAATTCTTTTTCCACCCACGCAAGTTCATGGCGCACAAGCACAACTGCAAGATGATCAATGCCCACGCTTGAGCGTGCCAACCCCAGGCGGCCCACAACACGTTGCTTGCGATGAAGCAGCAAAAACCAATTTTGCGCCGGCCAGGGCGCCGTGAGCCAATACACCAGGCGGCCAGCACAGTCATCAGCATGGCCGGCCACTCCAAAAGGTTTATCCAATGTTCCATGACGCTGTTCCCAAGTCGCTGTTCGATCGCCCATCAAGCTACCTGCCAGCCTGGCGTACGCTGGCAGGTAACCGCTCGGCTAGGCTGCCCGCTGCTCACCCTTGAGCATTTTCTTCTGCACTTCCATGGCCTGCCCGAGCTCTTCGAGCATGTCCTTGCCTAGCAGCTTCTTGGCAGTAGGGAACAGCTCGCTTTCTTCCTCCTCGATATGATGCTCGAGCAGTTCTTTCATGACCTTGACGCGCCCTGCGAATTCGACAGTGCCGGTTTCGGTATGCAGCAGGTCCGGCAACACCAGTGCATCTACCGTGCGGTGTTCCTCCTTGGCCTCGTAGTACATCTTGGCTTCTTCCTTACCGCCGGCTTGCTTGATGGCTGGGTAGAGAATTTCTTCTTCAAGAGTGGTGTGAATCTGCAGTTCCTGCTCGATCTTGTGCAGCAGATCCGCACGCTTCTTGACGGCCCGCTCCGTGGTGGTGGAAAGCTCTTCAAGCAGCTTCTTCACAAGCTTGTGGTCTTGGATCAGTAAGTCGATAGCGTTCATGGCGTTACCTCGTCACGGATTGATTGATGAACTTGCCTGAGATTGGGAACCGCGCCGGCGGCATGGTTCAGCGCAGCTGATCGCTGGCAGTTTGAATGCCAGCGACATCGAACGACACGCGTTAAAGAATCGGCTTGCCGCCGGTCACGGCATAGCGTGAGCCGCTGATGTAACTGGCTTCGTCCGAACCGAGCAATACATAGATCGGTGCCACCTCTACCGGCTGGCCTGGCCGCCCCATTGGATAGCCTGAACCGAAGTTCTGTACCGCCTCATCGGGCATGGTTGCTGGGATCAGTGGCGTCCAGATCGGGCCAGGTGCGACGCTGTTCACCCGTATGCCTTTTTTGGCCAGTAACTGGGCCAACCCGGCAGTGAAGTTGGCAATCGCGCCTTTGGTGGTCGCATAAGGCAACAGGCTTTGCGAGGGATCGTCGGAGTTGACCGAACTGGTATTGATGATCGAACCGCCTTTGGGCATGGACGGCAGCGCCGCCTTGCAAATCCGGAAGATGGCAGTGATGTTGATATCGAAGGTTTTCACCCACTCATCATCATCGATTTCTTCCAAGGTCTCATGGGACATCTGGAATGCTGCATTGTTGACCAGAATGTCGATGCGCCCGAACGCTGCGACAGTCTTTTCGACGATGTCGTAGCAGTGCTGCTTCTGGGCGAGGTCCCCGGGTAGCAAGAGGCAACGACGGCCTGCCTGCTCGACCCAGCGTGCGGTTTCCTGGGCGTCGTCGTGCTCATCCAGGTAAGCGATGGCCACGTCAGCACCTTCACGGGCGTAGGCGATGGCTACCGCGCGCCCGATGCCGCTGTCCGCGCCTGTGATCAGGGCAATTTTGCCCTCCAATCGGTTATGGCCGATGTATGACTGCTCGCCACAGTCAGGAGCCGGCTGCATCTTGCGTTGTGAGCCCGGCACGCTTTGTGGCTGCGAAGGGAAGGGCGGGGTAGGAAATTCACGCATGATTCGAGCTCCTGTGGTTGAGAACGCACTCACAGGTTTCGAGAAGCCTTGCCGGGACGTGTTTGGTTCAATCGGAGCATCGAGCGACGAGCGGTCAATTGAACGAATCCGATTGAATTTGCAGCCTCACCTTTGTTCTACCGAGGTCAGACTCAAGCCCTTTTCGTGGCTTGGGCGCAAATTTGCGGAGCAGCAAGTGCCTCGAATCATCACTCCAACGACCCCTGAGCACGAAATCGACGAGCACGATGCCAGGATGTTTGGTTCGCCCAAGGAGCGTCTGGATTTCTATCGGCGTGAAATTCAATACGAAACCAGCATCCTGGCCAACCGTACCGATGCCTACCTGGCGGCGCAGTCCTTCTTGGTTATCGCCTTTGTTTCTGCCATGGGCAACCTCAACGATGGTTGGGGGGAAATGTTCACGCTGATTGTGCCAGCGTTTCTCGCTTTGCTGGGTGTGCTCAGCTCACTCAACGCCTGGCCGGGTATCCGGGCGGCGTACAGAATCATCGACCACTGGCAGCTCAAGCAAAGCCACCTGTTGCAGAGCGAGCCGTTGATGGGCCTGGCCTACGATGAGTCGCCGCTGTTCTGCGAGGCCGAGACTTCGCGTGCCGGGCATCGAAAATCGCTGCTGTTTTCGTTACGCACGCCTTGGATCTTTCTGGTGTTCTGGGTGCTGCTGGGCAGCTATTCGGTGTACATCCAGCTGGCCTGAACCCATCGACCCTGGCCATTGGATGCGTTGCGCTCGCTCGTGGAAAAACTGCAGGCAAAAGAAAGCCCGCTGCTAGGCGGGCAAGGTCTATCACACGTAGGGATAGCTAAAGACTGCCGCAGCAGGCGTGAAAATTCAGTGAAAGCAATATCAATGAATTGAGAATGAGCTTGAACGAGACAATGACTTGACCATGGTCAACAGGCCCACTGCACGGCTGGCTTGGCTGGGCGTTAGCTCACAGCATGCAAAAATCATCACAAAGCAGCCGCCGCTGATATACAAAGGCCAGTGTTTGAGAATTTATGCGGGTGGCGTTAGGGTTTGAGGCATTTTCAAGCAATGACGGTTCAACGATCTGGCACTTCGTTGGTTGAACGCCGGTCCAAGTCATCTTTGGCACGCCGTGCACACCGTTACCAAAGGAGAACCGCCGCAAATGACTGCAGCACCAAAACCCAGGACCACGCTTAATCCGCCGGTCTTCTATACCAGCGCTCTATTGATATTTTTGCTCGTCGTGTATGCCACTGCTTTTCAGGCGCATGCCCAAGACCTGTTCGAAAGCGTCCAGAGCTGGATCATCACTAATGCCAGTTGGTTTTACATCCTAACCGTTGCGCTGGTATTGATCAGTGTGGTGTTCCTGGCGGTCAGTCGCTACGGTGACATCAAACTAGGGCCTGATCACAGCGAGCCGGATTACGGTAAAAGCAGCTGGTTCGCCATGTTGTTTTCTGCGGGTATGGGTATCGGCCTGATGTTTTTCGGGGTCGCCGAACCGGTGATGCATTTCACCATGCCCCCGGTCGGGGAGCCCGGCACCGTCGCCGCGGCACGTGAAGCGATGAAGATCACGTTTTTCCACTGGGGCCTGCATGCCTGGGCGATCTACGCAATGGTGGCGTTGATCCTTGCTTACTTCAGTTTCCGTAATGGCTTGCCGCTAACGCTGCGTTCAGCGCTGTATCCTTTGATTGGGGAGCGTATCTACGGCTCCATTGGTCATGCGGTCGACATCTTCGCCATTCTCGGCACAGTGTTTGGCGTTGCCACTTCTCTGGGCTATGGCGTGCTGCAGATCAACAGCGGTTTGAATCATCTGTTCGGCTTACCCATCAACGCCACGGTGCAGGTAATCCTGATTGCGGTAACTTGCGGCCTGGCCACACTGTCGGTCGCCAGCGGGCTGGATAAAGGCATCCGCATTCTGTCCGAGCTCAACTTGAGCTTGGCGGTGATCTTGATGCTATTCGTATTGATACTGGGGCCAACCGTATTCTTGTTGCAGACCTATATCCAGAACACCGGCGCCTATCTGTCGGATATCGTCAACAAGACTTTCAACCTCTATGCCTATGAACCGACCGACTGGATTGGTGGGTGGACCCTGTTGTACTGGGGTTGGTGGTTGTCCTGGTCGCCGTTCGTAGGCTTGTTCATCGCGCGTATTTCCCGCGGGCGTACCATCCGCGAATTCGTTTGTGGCGTGCTGTTCGTTCCGGCGGGTTTCACCTTGTTGTGGATGACGGTCTTCGGTGACTCCGCCATTCGGATGATTCTCAACGATGGGATACAAGATTTGGCTACCGTCGTCGGTCAGGACAGCTCGCTGGCGCTATTTGCCTTTCTTGAGCACTTCCCGTTTGCCACGGTCATTTCCCTGGTCGCGGTGCTGATGGTGGTGGTGTTCTTCGTCACCTCTGCAGACTCGGGCGCTTTGGTGGTCGATATGCTGGCCTCGTCGGGGCAGAGCCATTCGCCCCTATGGCAACGGATTTTCTGGTCGCTGAGCATGGGCGCCGTGGCCATTGCACTGCTATTGGCCAACGGCCTTAAAGCCCTGCAGGCTGCTACCATCGCCTCGGCCCTGCCGTTCGCAGCCATCTTGCTGATAGCCATGTGGGGGTTGTTCAAAGCTCTGAGCTTGGATGCCACGCGCCGCGGGCTGCGCAACCAGGCGCTACCTGGGCCTGGGCATGCCCGTCATCCCCACGGTGGCTGGCAGCGCCGCCTGCGCAATATCGCCATGATGCCGCGCCGTGCGCACGTTACGCGCTTCATCGCCGATGTGGTCAAGCCTGCCTGCGAAGAGGTCGCACTGGAGCTGCGCAAGCAAGGCTACGAGGTGGCCGTGAATGAGCGTGAGGATGGCCGGGTCGCCCTTGAGCTTTCCCATGCCGGGGAAGGGCGCTTCCTCTACGAGGTTCGTCCGCGCGCCTTCAATACGCCCAGCTTCGTCATGCGCGATACCGACGACAGTACCGATGGCCGCAAGTACTTCCGCGCAGAAGTGCACCTGCGTGAAGGCGGGCAGGACTACGACATCATGGGCTGGAGCCGGGACGATGTTATCGGCGACATCCTCGATCAATACGAGCGCCACCTGCATTACCTGCACGTGGTGAGTTGAGGCTTTACGCCACTTCGCGGTGCAAGGTGCAGTGACCCTCACGCACCTTGCACTGGCACACCTGGCTCGGTTTCGATCCGACCGGCCATCGCTGAGCGGACATCCAATCGACCTCACGGGAGCATAGGGCGTCAGAGAAGAGGCATGTCCGCTTCAACTCAAACACTCAGGAGGCTTGACACTCATGTACGAGCGCATCACCGACTTGGTTACGGACCACAGCGTGTTCGGTATATCAGTGCTCAATTGGCTGTTGGCGCTATGCGTTGCGGCTGTCACTTTCACGGTAGCGCGGGCTGCCATAGGCTTCATGCGGCGCCGGGTGGAGTCTACCGGGATGCTCAGCCAGGTGCTGGCCAAAGTCTTGGCCGGCACCAGCAACCTGCTGTTGTTGTTGGCTTCGCTGCTGGTGGGGCTAAGCATGCTCGACCTGCCTGAACGCTGGCTGGACAGGGTCAGCAGCCTGTGGTTCGTAGTGGCCGCCCTGCAGATCGGCTTGTGGCTCAACCGTGCCATCGCCCTGGGGCTGGTTCACTACATCACACGCCACGGCGGGCAGGGGTTGTACCAAGGCAGCGCCTTGGCGACGTTGTCGGCCTGGGGGGCCCGGGTGCTGCTGTGGTCGATCGTGGTACTGGCGATGTTGTCCAACCTGGGCGTCAACATCACCGCCTTCATCGCAAGCTTGGGTGTCGGTGGCATCGCGGTAGCACTGGCGGTGCAGAACATACTAGGCGACCTGTTCGCTTCGCTGTCGATTGCCGTGGACAAACCATTCGAAGTGGGAGATTTCATCGTCATTGGCTCACTGGCCGGCACCGTTGAGCATGTGGGGCTCAAAACTACCCGTATCCGCAGCCTGGGTGGTGAGCAGATCGTCATGGCCAATGCGAGCATGATCAGCAGTACCATCCAGAACTACAAGCGGCTGCAGGAGCGGCGGATTGTCTTCGAGTTCGGATTGTCTTACGACACGCCCACAGAGGCGGTGAAAAAAGCCCCAGCCATCGTGGAAGAGGCTATCCGGGCGCAGGAACATGCACGCTTTGACAGAGCTCACCTGCGCGGGTTTGGCAAGGAGGCGCTGGAGTTCGAGTGCGTCTACATCGTGCAGGACCCTGGGTACAACATGTACATGGATATTCAGCAGGCGATCAATTTCCGCTTGCTCGAATGCTTTTCGCGCATAGGCGCCAGGTTCGCTGTACCCGTGCGCTCGATCAAAGTGACCGCGTTGCCCGAACTTAACGAAGCGTTTGAACCGCCGCGTAATAGCAAGGGCTACGGACGAGGCTGACCACCGCAGCACTGGCGCGCCGACCTGAAGCAACGGGTGCCGTACCCATCGGCATCCGTTCGCCAAGTGCGCCAACCGGCGCCAGCTAATAATGCTATGGCCGGCATCGGAATCTAGTATTACATCTGCCCGCCCACGGCTGTTTAGCATCGTCGATGTCTTCCTGTCGACGAGAACAACAACGTGAACCTTGGAAAGATCATAACCCGCAGTGCCCGCTACTGGCCCGAGCACATCGCCGTGGCGGACAGCCAGACGCGCCTGAGCTACGCCCAACTGGAACGCCGCAGCAATCGACTGGCTACTGGCCTGGGAACGCTGGGGTTGGCCGCTGGCGAGCATGTCGCGATTCTTGCCGCCAACCGCGTGGAGCTGGTGGAGGCTGAAGTGGCGCTGTACAAGGCGGCGATGGTCAAGGTGCCAATCAATGCACGCCTGTCTTTGGATGAAGTGGTGCGGGTGCTGGAAGACTCCTGCAGTGTTGCCGTGATCACCGACGCTCGCTTCGCCCAGGCGCTGGCAGCACGGCGTGAGCAGTTGCCACTGTTGCGCCAGGTGATTGTGCTGGACGGGGATGGCGGTGACCTGAGCTATGCCGCGTTGCTCGAGCGTGGCAGCGATAGCGCGCAGGCACAAGACCCGGCCGACGATGCGCTGGCCGTTCTGCATTACACCTCAGGCAGCTCCGGTGTGCTCAAGGCCGCCATGCTGTCGTTCGGTAACCGCAAGGCACTGGTGCGCAAAAGCATTGCCAGCCCAACCCGGCGTTCCGAGCCGGGCGACGTCATGGCCCATGTCGGGCCCATTACCCATGCCAGTGGCATGCAGATCATGCCTCTGCTGGCAGTCGGTGCCTGCAACCTGCTGCTCGATCGCTACGACGACCGCTTGCTGCTGGAGACCATCCAGCGCGAACGGGTGACGCGCCTGTTCCTGGTACCTGCGATGATCAACCGTCTGGTGAATTTCCCAGGCGTCGAGCGTTACGACCTGTCCAGCCTGAAGCTTGTGATGTATGGCGCGGCGCCGATGGCACCGGCCTTGGTGAAAAAGGCCATCGAGCTGTTCGGGCCGATTCTTGCGCAGGGCTACGGGGCCGGTGAAACCTGCTCGCTGGTGACTGTACTGACCGAGCAAGACCACCTGGTCGAGGACGGCGACTACCGGCGCCTGGCCTCTTGCGGGCGCTGCTATTTCGACACCGACCTGCGGGTGGTCAATGACGCGTTCGAAGATGTGGCGCCTGGCGAGGTTGGCGAGATCGTGGTCAAAGGCCCCGACATCATGCAGGGCTACTGGCGGGCTCCGGCGCTCACCGCCGAAGTCATGCGCGACGGTTACTACCTCACCGGTGACCTGGCGACGGTCGATGACCAGGGTTACGTGTTCATCGTCGATCGCAAGAAGGAAATGATCATTTCCGGTGGCTTCAACGTGTATCCCAGCGAGGTGGAGCAGGTGATCTACGGCTTCCCCGAAGTGTTCGAAGTGGCAGTGGTGGGTGTGCCTGATGCGCAATGGGGCGAGGCGGTGCGTGCGGTGGTGGTGCTCAAGCCCGGTGCGCAATTGCAGGCCGCTGAGCTTATCGAGCGTTGCGCTGGCGCCTTGGCTGGCTTCAAAAAGCCGCGCGGCGTGGACTTCGTGAACGAGCTGCCGAAAAACCCCAATGGCAAGGTGGTGCGCCGCCTGGTCCGGGACACCTACTGGCAACACAGCGAACGTCGTATCTGACCTGGGAGCATCATCATGTATCAACCAAGTGCAAAGGCTGCGCAGATCATTGAATCGATCGAAGGTTTCGTCCGCGATCAGGTGCGCCCACTGGAGCAGCAAGCGCAGCTGGACTGGGCGCGCCCGCACCCGCAGTCTGTGCTGCGGCAGGTGTGGAAGCGTTCCAGCGAGCAGGGCCTGTATACCATCATGCTGCCCGAAAGCATGGGCGGAGCCGGCCTGAACGTGGCCGACCTGTGTGCGGTGAAAGAGGCCACCGTGCTGACCGGCTCGATGCTCGCGCCGCACGTGCTGGGTGAGCTGTCGGGACCACCGCGGGTCGGCCACCTGTTCAAAGTGGCCAGCCCCTATCAGGTCGAGACTTTCCTCAAGCCGGTGTGCCGCGCCGAGAAAGCGGTGTGCTTTGCCTTGACCGAAGCTGAGGCCGGTTCGGATGCGAGCGCCATTGCCACCCAGGCACAGCGCGATGGCGATCACTACGTACTGAGCGGGAGCAAACGTTACATTTCTGGTGCCACCTATGCCGATTTGGCAGTGCTGCTGGCGGTGACTGGCCCAGGGCAGGGTGCCCAGGGTATCTCGGCATTTTTCGTCGACCTCAAGGCCCCAGGTGTGCGCATCGAGAGCGATTACTCGGTGATGTCCGGTGGCGGTGCCCACGGCGACATCGTACTTGACCAGGTGCGGGTGCCGGCGGCCAATCTGATTGGTGAGCAAGGGCAGGGGTTCAAACTGGCCATGGGCCGCATCACCCTGAACCGCCTGTTGCATTGCCCGACCCTGCTGGGGTTGGCCGGCCTGGCACTGAAGCTGTCGGTCGAGCATGCCCGCAGCCGCAAGCAGTTCGGTCAACCGATCGCGATGTTCCAGGCGGTCAACCACATGATCGCCGACATGGCCACCGAGCTGCATGCTGCACGCAGCATGGTGTACGCCACCGCCCAGTTGAATGACGCAGGGGGCGATATCCGCACCCAGGCGCCGATGTGCAAGCTGTTCGTCTCTGAGGCTGCGTTTCGCATCGCTGACAAGGCGGTGCAGGTACACGGTGGTGCCGGCTTGATGCAGGGGCATCCGGTGGAATGGATTTTCCGCGCCACCCGAATGATGCGCATCCTCACCGGCACCAGCGAGATCCAGCGCAATACCATCGCAAAAGGGGTGCTGATGCCCGCCTGAGCCACCGGCAGGCCGCAGTGGCGGCCTGTTGCCTGCATGCTGACAACAATAACAAGAGTATTCCCCATGACTGCGCATTCTTCATTGCCCAACCCCCGAACTGCCTGGCTGGTGGCCGCGCTGCTGGCGCTGCTGATGTTGATCAACTTTCTCGACAAGGTGGTGATCGGCCTGGTGGCGGTGCCGATGAGCCAAGAGCTGGGCCTGACGGCAACCGAGTTCGGCCTGATTGGCGGCGCCCTGCATTGGTTTTTCGCCCTCTCGGCGGTGATCGGGGGGTTCATGGCCAACCGCCGCCCCACGCGTACCTTGCTGCTGGGTATGGGTGTGTTCTGGGCGCTGATCCAGCTACCGATGCTGTTCGCCACGTCACTCTGGGCGATCATCGCCTGCCGCGTGCTGCTCGGTATTGGCGAAGGGCCCGCCTCGCCGGTCGCCACCCATGCGTTGTACAAGTGGTTCCCCAACGACCGGCGCAATCTGCCGGTAGCGCTGCTGCATGCAGGCAGCGCCATGGGGCTATTGGTGGCAGGCGCCATGATCCCTTGGGTAAGCCAGCATTATGGCTGGCGCACCAACTTCATCATCCTGGCCGTGATCGGGCTGGTCTGGTGCCTATTGTGGTGGCGGCTGGGGCAGGAAGGCACCCTTGAGCGCTTGCGCGCCAGCCAGTTGCAGGCTGACGAGCCGGCCATCGCTTACCGCAGGTTGTTGAGCGACCCCAGCGTGCTGGGTAACTATCTGTGCCACTTCGCTGCCAACTGGTCATTGGCCCTCACTCTGACCTGGGTGCCCAGCTACCTGCAGGTGGGGCTGGGTATCGACCCGCTGCAGACCGGGCGGATTTTCGTCATGTTCGTGATTGTGACCACGCCTTTGAGCCTGCTGCTGGCCTGGCTTTCACAGCGCCTGATGCGCCAGGGCCTACCGTCGCGGCTGGCCCGTGGGGTGTTTGTTTCGGCCTGTCTGATAGTGGCTGGCCTGCTGTCGGCGTCGTTGGTACTGCCAGGGCTGAGCACCGCTGTGCGGGTCAGTGCGTTGACCTTCAGTGGTGGGCTGGCGTTGGTCATGTACTCGGTAGGGCCAGCGATGCTTGCCGAATTCACCCCCGCAGGCCAGCGTGGGGGCATTCTCGCCATGGGCAACGGCATCGCCTCGCTGGCGGGGTTGGCGGCGCCGGTAGTGACCGGTGTGCTGGTGCAAGGCGCGGGTGCCGCACACCCGGCAGGGTATGCCCAAGGCTTCCTGGTGTGCGGCGTGGTACTGGTGATAGCTGGACTGGCCGGCCTGGTCAGCCTCAACCCGCAGCGCACCTTGCAGCGCTTGCACGGGGCGGATGTGCAAGGGCGGCCAGTGCGGGCTCAAACCGCCAGCTGAACGCCCAGTACCGACTCCGGCGGCTGGGTTTGCCTGCCGATCAGCTCACCGCGCCATTGACCACTGTTGACCAGGTCGATCAGCACGCTGCGCACCAGGTCTCGCAGGCAACCGGCCGCGAACGACAGGGGCTTGTGCTGCGAATGCGCCAGGGCAATGGTGCGGCTGATGCTGGGCTCGACGATACGCCGCGCTGCCGTGGGCTCGAGCAGTTGGCTCAGTGGCGGCCAGTTGCTGATGGTCGCTGCAAACCCTGCGCGTACCAGGCTGGCGATGCCGGGCGCCGATTGCTGTTCGTAGGCGGCGTTCAGCGGCACACCTGCCTCCATGGCGGCTTGCTCGATGCGCCGGCGCAGGTGCAGCCCACGGGGCGGCAGCACCAGGCGGGTGGCAATGGCTTCGGCCAGGGTAATGGTGTCGGGGGTGCCGGGGGTTGAGCTGCCGACCCAGTACAACGCCTCGGTAAAGATCGGCTCGG
The DNA here is from genome assembly GCF_046230725.1 of Pseudomonas sp. KCJK9000. Classification (NCBI taxonomy): domain Bacteria; kingdom Pseudomonadati; phylum Pseudomonadota; class Gammaproteobacteria; order Pseudomonadales; family Pseudomonadaceae; genus Pseudomonas; species Pseudomonas sp. KCJK9000. The sequence continues at coordinate 73,908 of NZ_JBJJLN010000015.1, forward strand.
CCTCGACATGGTCGAGTTCCTCGGCATTGGGCACCACCCCAAAGTCCACACGGCCCAGTTCGATAGCCTGGCCGCCTTCGCGGCTCAGACCATCCCACACCGTCAGCGTCACCCCGGGGAAGCGCTGCTCGGCGCGCCTGAGGATTTCTGGCAACAGCAATTCGGCGGCAGTTGCCGGGATCGAAATGGCGACATGGCCCTTGGGGTCGCCACGGCTGGACTTGAGCTCGTCTTTCACCGAGTCGAGTTTCTGCACCACCTGGCGGGCAACTTCGTAAAGCTGGCGCCCGGCATCGGTCAGGGCGATGCCATCGTGCTGGCGGTCGAGCAGCTGCATTTCCAGCTCGCTTTCCAGCAGGCTGATCTGCCGGCTCAGCGCCGGCTGGGCTATGTAGGCACGACGCGAAGCCGAGGAGAAGCTGCCGGCTTCGACGATGGCGATCAGATAGCGGAGCTGTTTCAAGGTCATTGCAGCAAATTCCAAGGCTATGCCGAACTGATATGGCACGTATCCGAACACGTTATTTGTGAGGTTCCAAGCGCGGCTCCTAGTATCACCTCGAAAGGGCGGGCCAAGGCAAGCCCGGCCGGCACAACACAACAACAAGAGGCCAACTGCGATGAAACCTGCCGCTTTGCTGCGCTGTATCCTGCTCGTCAATGCCAGCCTGCTGGCCCTGCACGCCCAAGCCATGCCTACACCCCAGAGCCTGACCCCGGTGGGCGCTGAGCGCGGGCCCAGCCCCGATGGCCGCATTCCGGCCTGGGACGGTGGGCTGCGCAGTGGGCAGGTGTCGCTGGCTTCCAATGGCACACCGCTGGACCCCTACGCCGACGAGCAGCCGCTGTACATCATCGGTGCCGACAATTACCGCCAGTATCGCGATCAGCTCACGGCCGGGCAGGTGGCCTTGATCGAGCGTTACCCCAAATCGTTTCGCCTGCCGGTGTATCCGTCGCACCGCAGTGTTGCCGTTGCGCCCCAGGTGCAGGCTTGGGCCCAGCACAATGCAGTCAGTGCAAGGCTGGCCAATGACGGCAATGGCCTGACGGGGTTTTCTGGCGTACTGGCGTTTCCCTACCCAGGCAACGGCCTGCAGGTGCTGTGGAACCACCTGACCCGGCCACGCAACGCCAGCTACAGCCTGGTTTCAGACAGCATCACCCCACGTGGCGATGGGCGCTACGCTACCATGAGCTTTCAGCAGACGTTCGCCCGCCCCGATGTGCTGCGCGATGGCGATCCGAGCACTGTGCTGTATTACCTGAGCTACCGCATGACCGCCCCGTCGCGGCTGGCGGGTGATGCGGTGGTACTGCACGAAACCCTCGACCAAGTGGCGCAGCCGCGCCTGTCGTGGTTGTACAGCAGCAGCCAGCGGCGAGTGCGGCGTGCCCCTGCCTTGGCGTACGACAGCATCACCCCAGGCACGGCCGGCCTGCGCACTGCCGACAGCCGCGATATGTTCAACGGCGCGCCAGACCTTTACCAGTGGACCCTGGTGGGCAAGAAGACACTGCATGTGCCCTACAACAGCTATCGCCTGGCTTCGCCGCTGCTGGGTTACGCTGCGTTGATCGGGCCGGGCCATGTCCGGCCGCAGGCCACCCGTTACGAGCTGCACCGGGTGTGGGAAGTGGTGGGTACGCTCAAGCCTGGAGCCAAGCATATTTACGCCAGCCGCCGCTATTATCTGGACGAGGACAGTTGGGCCATCGTCGAAGCCGATTTCTTCGACCAGCAGGGCCGGCTGTGGCGCACGGCCCAGGCTCATAGTTATTACCACGTCACTGGCCAGGCCTTGGTCAATGCCATGGAGGCGATCTACGATCTGCGCACTGGCCGCTATCAACTCTCGGGCCTGACCAATGAACAGCCCAAGCCGTATACCTTCGACCTCGTCACCAGCGCCTCGCACTTCTCGCCCGGCGCGCTGCGCAGCCAAGGGCTGCGCTGACGCCTCATAGCTGTGGTCAAGGGGGGGTCAGGGGGTGACGATGGCGAACCGGCCATCAGGCTCATCGAGCCCCCCCATGAAACGTAGGAACTTGGCCCGTTCACCTGCGATGTCGATGCCCCCCACGGTGGCCTCTTTGAGGAAACCTGTCTGTTTCAGGGCAATCTGGTCGAGGGTGGCCTTGCTCATCGTCACCTCGACATCGGCCCGTGGGTGGCGGGCCAGGTCGCGATGGGTGAGCACACCGTTGCGCAGGGTCAGGGCGTAGTCTTGGTCCAGGTCGCTGAACCGCCAGTTGATGGTCAGATCCTGCGCGGCGGCCTTGGCCGCATCCACACGTACACCCAGGTAATCGAAGAACAATGCAGGGGTCAGCGCGCGCACCAGGTCCTCGGCACTGCCGCCTTGGCTCGCGCCTGGCGCGACACCGTTGCGCAGCTCCTGCGCGCCGGTCAGGTAAGCATTGCGCCAGGTGGCATTCTCGCTCTGGTAGCCCAGCTGTTCCAGCGCATCGGCCTGCAATTGCCGGGCCTGCTGGTTGTCTGGCTGGGCGAACACCAGATGCCGAGTAAGTTCGGCGACCCAGCGGTAATCGCCATTGGCGTAGGCATCACCGGCCAGTGCCAGCACTCGCTCGGCCCCTCCCAGCGCCTTGACGTAATGGGCACCGGCCTGGCTGGGTGGCAGTGGGTCCAGGGTGGCGGGGTTGCCATCGTAGAAGCCCATGTAGCGCTGGTATACAGCCCGCACGTTGTGGCTGAGCGAGCCGTAGTAGTCGCGGCTATACCACTTGCTGGCCAGCCGTGGCGGCAGGCTGGTCAGCTCGGCGGCAATTTCGGTGGGGCCCAGGCCGCGGTTGATCAGCCGCAGTGTCTGGCTGTCGATGAAGGCGTACATATCCCGCTGATCGGCCAGGTACTCGCGGATCGCTGCACCGCCCCAAGTGGGCCAGTGGTGCTGGGCAAACACCACCTCGGCCTGCTCGCCGTAGCGCACCAGCGACTGGTCCAGGTAATGCGCCCATACCTTGGCATCACGCACCTGGGCCCCGCGCAGGGTCAGCACATTGTGCTGCACATGGGAGGCGTTTTCGGCCATGCACAGGGCCTTGAACTGTGGCAACCACAGGTTCATTTCGGCCGGCGCCTCGGTGCCAGGGGTCAGCTGAAACTCGATGTTCACCCCGTCGATCTGCAGGGTTTGCAACGGTTGGTCGATCATCCGCGTGGGGGCGATCAGGCTGACCGTGGCGTTGGCCGGCACCCCTTTGCCCAGCCCCGCATCCACCTGGCCGCGAGGCCCGCGTGGCAGGGGGGCGCCATACATGTACTGGGCACGCCGCTTCATCGCGGGGCCGGCGAGAACGTTCTCGCTGATGGCATGCTCGAAAAACCCCTGAGGGGCGATGACTTGGACCTTGCCCGCTTTGACATCGGCCTCGTCGATCACCCCCCGCACGCCACCGAAATGATCGACGTGTGGATGGGTGTAGATCACTGCCACAACTGGCCGTTGCGGGCGATGGCGTAGGTACATCGCCAAGCCCGCCCTTGCGGTCTCGACCGATAGCAGCGGGTCGACCACGATCAGGCCGTGCTCGCCTTCGATCAGGGTCATGTTGGCAAGGTCCAGCCCGCGTACCTGGTAGATACCGTCGGTGACCTTGAACAGGCCCGCAATGCTATTGAGCTGAGCGATACGCCATAGGCTTGGGTTGACGGTGGCCGGTGCCTGGCCATTGAGAAAGGCGTAACGCTGCAGGTCCCACACGGGTTTGCCATCGGCGTTGACCACTGCCTGGTCAACAGCCTCGAGCAGGCCCCGGCGGGCGTTGTCGAAATCGCTGCGGTCGGCGAACGGCAGGCGCTGCAACCACTGCTGGTTGATCTGGCGAGTCAGCGCGGTGGCCTCCTTGGCGGGCCCCTCGGCCAGTGCAGTGAAGGGCAATGCCAGGGCCAGGAGGCAGGGCAATGATCGTAGGCGCATCGGGTGGTCCTTGTTGTTATGGGCTGGCGACCACTCTAAGGACTGAGGCCGCAGGCTAACCAATACCACTCTTGCATGGCCGGCCATACCTGACTGCGATGGCTCAGCCGTGACCTACCTCCATGATCCTCGCCACCAGCCAGGCCAAGGCCGGATCGTGCTGGCGGTGGGCAAGGTACACCAACTCCAGCTCGAACGGCTCCAGGGCCAGCGGCAGCTCTAGCACCTGCAGCGGCAGCAGCTCTGCGAAATGCAGTGCCAGCGCCGTGGGTAACACAACGCACAGGTCCGAGGTGGCCGCCAGGTGCGCAGCCTGCAGGTAGTTGGGTGTGGTGTAGACGATGCGCCGGGCCAAGCCCTGTTCGGCCAGCCACTGGTCGACCATGCCGCGGGTCTGGCCGCCGTGTACCCACAGGTGGCGCAAGCCCAGAAAGGTCTGCAGGTCGAGCGTGCCCTGCACGTCAGGGTGTTCCTTGCGCACTGCAACACGCAGGGTTTCGCGGCGCCACCTGCGTCGCTCATAACGTGCAGGGACCTCATCGAAGCGCCCCAACACCAGATCGATTTCGCCACGGTCCAAGGCCTCGGCCGGCAGGTGCGGAGCCAGGTGCTGGACGTCGATGCGCAAATGCGGCGCCTGGGTCTGCAAGGTGTGCAATAACTTGGGCATGCACAACTGTTCTGCGAAGTCGGTCAGGGCAATGCGTAGTTGCCGGTGGCTGAGCTGTGGGTCGAAGGCGTTGCCGGTGCTCAGGGTTTGCTCGATCTGTTGCAGGGCGGCGCGAATCGGCCCTTCCAGGGCCAAGGCGCGCGGAGTGGGGCGCATGCGCCGGCCCACCCGCACCAACAGCGGGTCGCCCAGCAGGTCGCGCAAGCGCGCCAGCGCGTTGCTCACGGTGGGCTGGGTCAAGGCCAGGCGTTCTGCGGCTCGCGACACATTCTGCTCGCGCAGCAGCATGTCCAGCACACGCAAAAGGTTGAGGTCGAAGTTGGCAATATTCATGTGGCAAATACATGCAATGGAAAATGAAAATTTCAAAAATAGTAGGGGGCTGACTAGGGTGGTGGCAACGCGCTAATAGAACAATCAGGAGCGTCACCCGTGAGTCATACCTACAACATTCGGCAGGCGGCGGTGATCGGCGCCGGCACCATGGGCCGCGGTATCGTCATCAGCCTGGCCCGCGCAGGGGTCGCGGTGACATGGCTGGACAACGACCCGCAAGCTATCACTGCAGGCATCGCGATGCTGGCCCAGACCTGGGCGCAGCAGGTAGCCAAGGGGCGGCTGCAAGCCTGCGAAGCCGACGCCTGCCTTGAGCGGGTACGCGCCGCCAGCACCTATGCCGAGCTTGCCGATGCCGACTTGGTGATCGAAGCGGTCTTCGAGAACCTGGCACTTAAGCAAGATATCTTCCGCACCCTGGACAGCACCCTCAAGGCCCAGGCCATCCTGGCCAGCAATACTTCGGCGCTGGACATCGATGCCATTGCCGCGGTGACCGGCCGCCCCGAGCAGGTGCTGGGCCTGCATTTCTTCAGCCCAGCGCACGTGATGAAGCTGCTGGAAGTGGTACGCGGGGCGCGTACCTCACCCCAGGTGCTGGACGCAGCTCACGCCCTTGGCCTGCGGATGGGCAAGCAAGTGGTAGTGGCCGGCAACTGCCCCGGCTTCATCGGTAACCGCATGCTTGCCACCTATGTGGCCGAAGCGCGCAAGCTGCTGCTTGAAGGCGCCACGCCAAGGCAGGTGGACGAGGCGCTGCAGGCGTTTGGCATGGCCATGGGCCCGTTTCGCATGTATGACGTGGTCGGTATCGACCTGGAGTGGCGAGCGCGCCAGCTCGCCGGCAGTGGCATGGATGCACCGCTGGCGCAGGTCGACAACGCACTTTGTGGGCTGGGGCGTTTCGGTCAGAAGACCGGGCAGGGCTACTACCGGTATGCACCGGGCAGCCGTGAGGCACTGCACGACCCCGAGGTCGATGCCCTGGTGCTAAAAGTCGCCCAGGACTTGGGAGTGCGACGGCGCGAGATCGACGACGAAGAAATCCGCGAGCGTTGTCTGTTAGCGCTGGTCAACGAAGGCGCGAAGATTCTCGAAGAAGCAGTGGCCGGTTGCAGTGCCGACATCGACCGCGTTTACCTCTACGGCTACGGCTTTGCGCCAGAAGTCGGTGGGCCAATGCGCTGGGCTGACCAGCAAGGGTTGGGGCTGATCTTGGCACGGTTGGAGCGCCTGCAAGGCCTGTTCGGTGAGCACTGGCGCCCGGCCTCGCTGTTGATGCGCCTGGCAGCGGCGGGCCGACAGTTAGCTGACGTGCGCGAGGGCCGGGTATGAATTACAACGCCCCCCTGCGTGAGATGTGCTTCGTGCTGCACGAGCTGTTCGACGTAACGGCCCATTGTGATCGCCTCGGTAACGAGCTGGACCGCGAGACCATCGATGGCATCCTTGAGCAGGGCGCGCGCTTCGCGGGCCAGGTGGTGGCGCCGCTCAACCGCCAGGGCGACGAGCAAGGCTGCCGCCTGGAGCAGGGCAGTGTGCGCACCCCCGATGGCTTTCGCCAGGCCTACCAGCAGTACGTGGAAAACGGCTGGGCGGCGATGACCGGCCCGCTTGAGTATGGCGGTCAGGGCCTGCCGCAGATGGTCGCGGCTTGTTTTCACGAAATGCTGATGGGCGCATCGCTGTCGTTTCGTATCTACAGCGGCTTGACTGAAGGCGCTGTGCTGGCCCTGTATCGCCATGGCAGTGCGGCGCTCAAGCGTGACTACCTGGGCAAGCTGGTCAGCGGCCAATGGGCCGGCACCATGTGCCTGACCGAGCCGCAAGCCGGCACCGACCTGGCGCTGCTGCGTACCCGCGCCGAGCCCCAGGGCGATGGCAGCTACCTGATCAGCGGCAGCAAGATCTTCATTAGCGGGGGTGAGCAGGACTTGACCGAGAACATCGTGCACTTGGTACTGGCGCGCCTGCCTGATGCGCCGACGGGTGTACGTGGCATCAGCCTGTTTCTGGTGCCCAAGTTCATCTGCACCGCTGAGGGTGAGCCAGGGCTGCGCAATGCGGTGACCTGCGGTGCGCTCGAGCACAAGATGGGTATCAAGGGGGCGGCCACTTGCGTGATGAACTTCGACGCCGCCCAAGGCTGGCTGGTGGGCGAGGCCAACCAGGGGCTGGCCTGCATGTTCACCATGATGAACGATGCGCGCTTTCAGGTCGGGCTGCAGGGCTTGGGTATCGCCGAGGCGGCCTTTCAGGGCGGGCTCGCCTATGCCCGCGAGCGCCTGCAATCACGCAGCCTGGCAGGGCCGGTGGCGCCTGAGCGCAGCGCCGACCCAATCATCTGCCACCCCGACGTTCGGCGCATGCTGCTGACCCAGAAAACCCTCACCGAGGGGTGCCGCATGCTTGCCGCGTTGACTGCCCAGGCACTGGACCTTGAGCACGGCGCCGCCTTGCCGGAGGAACGGTTGGCTGCAGGGCGACGAGCGGCGCTGTTGATCCCGATCGTCAAGGCATTGCTCACTGACGTCGGGCAGGAGGTCGCAAGCTTGGGTGTGCAGTTGTACGGCGGGCACGGCTACATTCGTGAATGGGGCATGGAGCAACTGATGCGCGACAGCCGCATCACCCAGTTGTACGAGGGCACCAATGGCATCCAGGCGCTGGACCTGATCCGGCGCAAGGTGCTGGGCGATGGCGGCGAGCAGCTGCATCTGCTGATCGAGCAATTGCTTGCCCAGGTAGGTGAGTGCCGCAGTGAGCCGCTCACCGGCATGGCCAAGGCAGTCAGCCAGCGCCTGCTGGAGTGGCGCAACTTAAGTGCCGAAGTCCTCGATGCCTGCCGCTGCGACCCGCAGGAAATCGGCGCGGTGTCGGTGGATTTTCTGGCTTACTCAGGCTACGTGCTGTTGGCTGCCTTGTGGCTGCGCGCTGCCGAGCGGGCCTGCGCGGCGCTGGCAGCCGGCAGCCCGGACTGCGCCTTCTACCAGGCCAAGGTGCAGGCCGCCACGTTCTACTGGCGGCGGATATTGCCGCGCGCCAACGCCCATTGCGAAGCGCTGCGCGGCGGCGCGCAGTGCCTGATGAGCCTGGATGAGGCGCACTTTGCCTTTTGAAGCAGCCTGGCTGTTCACCCATAACAACAAGAGGACCAGGATTATGCAGCCGTTCAGTTTTGCCACCACCGCCCAGCTGTTATGCGAACCGGGTGCTGCCCGGCGCCTGGCGCAACTTTGCCGGCAACGCGGCGTGCGTCGCGTGCTGATCGTGACCGACCCGGGCATCGTCAACTTGGGCATGCTCGACGACATCCTCCCGGGGTTCACCGAGCTGCAGCTCAGCGCGGCGATCTTCAGCGAGGTCAATGCCGACCCAAGCCACGCCTGCGTGCTGGCGGCGGTTAGCCGAGCGCGGCATATCGGTGCCGAACTGATCGTAGGCTTTGGCGGTGGCAGCTCCATGGACGTGGCCAAGCTGGTGGCGCTGCTGGCCCATCCTGACTGCGAGCAGACCCTGGAGGCGGTGTACGGTATCGATCAGGCCAAAGGGCAACGCTTGGGGCTGATTCAAGTGCCGACCACCGCCGGGACCGGCTCGGAAGTGACCCCAGTAGCGGTAGTCACCACCGGCGAGGCCGCTAAAATCGCGGTCATATCGCCGCTGCTGCTGCCCGATCTGGCGCTGCTCGATGCTGAACGCACCCTGGGCTTACCAGCTGCGATCACTGCAGCTACGGGTATCGATGCCATTGTGCATGCCATCGAGGCCACTACTAGCCAGTTCAGGCGTAATCCGCTGTCCAGCCTGCTGGCCAGAGAGGCCCTGGCGTTGTTGGCCGGCAACCTCGATCAGGCCGTGCACAACGGCGGCAACCTGGCCGCGCGCCAGGCCATGCTGCTGGGCGCCTGCCTGGCCGGGCAAGCCTTCGCCAATGCGCCGGTGGCGGCCGTGCATGCACTGGCCTATCCCTTGGGCGCGCGTTACCACGTGCCCCATGGGTTGGCCAACGCCCTGGTACTACCCCACGTGATGCGCTTCAACCAAGGCCATGCGTTCGCCGATTATGCCGCGCTGGCCCCAGCCTTGCTGGGCGAACGGCTGGTGCCAGGCGATGCCCACGAACTGTGCAGCCAGTTCATCGACGAGCTGGCGCAGCTGGCGCCGCGTTGCGGCCTGCCTACGCGCTTGCGGGACGTGGGGGTGCCTCGGCACAGCCTTGAGCTGCTGGCCGAGGATGCTTTGCAGCAGCAACGCTTGCTGGTCAACAACCCGCGCAAAGTCAGCCATGGCGACGCCTTGGCGATTTACCAGGCGGCGTTCTGAGCATGGCCAGGGAGCGCCCGCTGCGCGGTGCCTACCGATATTTTCAGCCGATCACCACACGCTGGCACGATAACGACCTCTATGGGCATGTGAACAACGTCGTGTACTACGGGTTTTTCGACACTGCGGTAAACACTTGGCTGATCGAGCATGCTGGCCTGGATGTTCACCACGACCCTGTGGTGGCCTACGTCGCGGGGTCGGCCTGCGACTACTTCGCGGCTGTTGCCTTCCCGCAGGCCATCGAGGTGGGGATCAGCGTGCAGCGTTTGGGCCACAGTTCGGTGCAGTACGCCCTGGCCGTATTTGCCGCAGGGCAAGACCATGCCAGCGCCGCGGGTCGCTTCACCCACGTTTTCGTCGACCGGCGCGACAACCGCCCGGTGGCCATACCGGCCAAGCTCCGTCGCGCCCTCGAGCGGTTGCTGCCGGGCTAGCCCAGCAAGCGTCGTTTCATGCAGGCAGTGGTCGTCTTGCCCACGGTTTCGATGGCCATAGTAGCCATAACAAACTGGCATGGCATTGATCCGAAGACGCTATTTGTGAGGGTTATCGGCCCTGCCTGATACTCCACTTCACCGACACCGCCGGCCTGGGCGGCCGGCGCGTCCGCGCTGAACCCATCATTTTCCTCGCTAATAAAACAACAAGAGGTCAGAGTGAGCGCAACTATCCTTTTCTGCCGGCGCTGCGCGCCGCTGGCGGCTTATTGCTGCCTGCTTGCCACCCCCGTAGCGGCCGTAGAGTTCGATATCGGCCCGCTGCAAGGGCGGTTCGATTCGGCGCTGTCGTTCGGTACGGCCGTGAGCACTGCCAACCCCGACAAAAAGCAGTTGGCCTATGTCAACGGCAATGACGGGCGACGCAACTACCGGGCAGGCGACGTATTTTCTACCGTCTTCAAAGGTATTCACGACCTCGAACTGCGCCGCGACAACATCGGTGTGTTTCTGCGTGGGACCTACTGGTATGACAGCGCCCAGCGCGACCACCGCCAGCGTGCTGTGGACATCGACGACCATAACCGTCTGATGTCGGCGAAAACCGCTGGGGCCGAACTGCTCGATGCTTTCGCTTACGCGCTTTACGACATCCAAGGCGAGCCGGGGTCGCTACGGGCGGGCAAACAGGTGGTCAACTGGGGCGAGAGTTTGTTCATCCAAGGCGGCTTGAACGTCATCAACCCGTTCAACCAGGCCGCAATACGCCGCCCTGGCACGCAGGTCAAGGATGCCCTGGCACCGGTCAACCTGCTGTATGTGTCGCAGAATCTCAACCAGGCAGTGTCCTTGGACGCCTTTTACCAGCTGGACTGGGAACAGACGCGGCTGGACAACTGCGCCATGTTTTTTTCCGGCAACGACTTCATGCCACAGGGCTGCACGGGCCTGGATGTAGGTGGGGCGAATGTGACCACCCCAGCGGTGGCCCGGGCTCTCACACCCTTTGGCGTTACGCTCTCGCAGGAGGGCGTGCGGGTGCCACGGGGCAGCGACGAGGATGCGCGCAATGGCGGCCAGTGGGGGTTCTCCCTGCATGCCTACGTCGAGCGCCTGGACACCGAGTTCGGCCTGTTCTGGGCCAACTACCACAGCCGCTCGCCCTACCTGGGGACGGTAAGCAGCCGCTACTACGCCAACACCGGTTTCGCCAGCCAATTGTGCGGCAATGTGGGGGTGCCGCTGGCAAACTGCGGTGCATTTCTGGCCTCGAGCAACGGCCAGACCCTGGCCGGGGCATTGCGCATGGGCACCTCGCAATACCGCGCCCAATACCCCGAAGACATCCGTCTGTACGGGCTAAGCTTCGCCACCACCCTGCGTAACGGTACTGCGCTGCAAGGTGAACTGAGCTACCGCCCCAACATGCCGGTGCAGCTCAACGGCAACGATATATTGCAGTCGCTGCTCAATGCTCAGCGCAGCCCACTGAACGGCGAAGGCTTGCGACCGGCAACCGACAATACTCCGTTCGATGGCTATCGACGCAAGGAAGTGACCCAGGCGCAGGTCTCGGCCATACAGGCGCTCGGCCCGATGCTCGGGGCCAGCCAACTGCTGCTGATGGGCGAGGTGGGCGCCACTTATGTCGGTGGATTGGAAGGGCGTTACGGGCCGCGATACGGCCGCAGCGGTGCCTATGGCAACGGCGAGCTGCCTGACAACAGCCTGTGCCAGGCCATATCCCGTAGCCCCGAAGACTGCAATGGCCAAGGCTTCGTCACGCCCTTTTCCTGGGGTTATCGCCTGCGCGCCACCTTGAGCTATACCGGCCTGATGCCGGGCGTGGATATCCGCCCTAACCTTGCCTGGTCCCATGACGTCAGGGGTTATTCACCGGTAGACGGCTCAGCCTTCAACGAAGGCTCACGCTCGGTCAGCCTGGGGGTGGATGTGACGCTCGCCAGCCAGTACTGGGCAAGCCTGGCCTACACCGACTACCTGGACGGCGATTACGGCACCCGCGGGGACCGTGACTACGTAGCGTTCAGCGTGGGCGCCAACTTCTGATCGGCCGGAACCTGCCAATGGTAAGCTGCATGAATCCGCAAAGTCTGTTTACCTGGCAGCTTCACCCACCGCTTGTGCGGCATGGTAGAGGCAAAGGATTGAAATGAGAGCGCGCATCCGCCTAACCCTCGCACTGCTGGCCACGCTGGCGCTTGCCGCCTGCTCCAGCACCGGCACTGTCGAACCGCCCAGCCAGGCGTCTGTCAATACTGGCCGCTATCAGACCAGTGATTTGTACGGCCTCTGGTACTTCAACGCCGCACAGGGTACCTCACAGGTGCTGGCGCTGTTGCTGCTGAGGGCGGACGGTTCGGCAACCGACTTTCTGATCGTCAGTGACGAGCATGGCATGCAAAAAATCGTACAGCAGTCGACATGGTCGTATGACGCCGGGCGCAATGCCTTTGAGCAAAGGATCAGCGAAGTGTCCGTGCACAATGGCCCGGCAGCTGCCTCTGTTACTCACCCTCGTGAAGTGGTGCGCGCGTCCGTCGAATGGGTGAAGCTCGACGACAAAGTGATGGGCATCAGATTCACACGCCAAGACGGTGAGGTCACCAGTTACCTCAAGGGCAGCGCGGCGATGCTTGAGAAGCTGAAGCAGATCAAGTAACCGCAACTGCCTAGTATTTTTGTCAGTTGTGCGTTTTTCCTCGGCAGCATTTGATTAGCCAACGACGAGGGCTGACACCTGTAGTGGTGTTAGGCATCAGCTCCTGCTCGTTGACCATTCAAGGAGAGCCATCATGCCTGCTGCGAATATTGCAACCAGCCCTAAACACGTCCCTGCCACAGCTGTTCCGTTTCTGATTACCAACCAGCCTGACGGCCATTTGCCGAACATGGACGGCTACGAACTGCAGCGTCTGGGCTCGCAAGAAAAAGGCTGGCACAGCCTCTGCCCGATTCGTGCAGGGCGCGACCTGGTCGAAGGCGAAATCATCAGTGCCTGCTTGGTCCGCGAGCGAGATGGAGAAATGGTCCGGATAGACTACATCGCCACCAAAGGTGCGCTCAAAGCTGACCAATGGCCAAAAGCTTTCGCTCAGTACATCTCTGACAACGGCAACGGGCTCGGCGCTGGCGGCTGGAACGACAAAGGCGAGCTAACCTGCGATGGCACGGTCGACCTGCGGCTGTGGTGCCGCAACCACTCGAGAGCCTTCAGCACCGCGCCATTTGCCAACAACCAAGTGCAGGCCTTGGCCTGCGACGATGACTATGCATTGGCCAGTGGGCAGAGCTTGTGCCTGCAGGTGCGGGACCTGAACACTCAGCACCTGTACGAGCAGCACATTTTTACACCGGCCGCTAACCAGACGGGGAACGCCTGGTCCCAAGCACTGTGTACACAGATCAACCAGCACAGCCGGCTCTTACGCGCCGGGGTGTTTGATGCCAAGACCAGTAAGGTGACACCTGCGGTCAAGGGCAATGCATTCTGGGTGGCGCAATGTGCGGGCTTGAGCGTCACCCTGGCAGAGGTGGACTGGTGGCCAGCCCAGGTGGTGCAAGGCAGTCATGCACTGACCGAGGGGCAAACCGTTCAGGCTTGGGCATACGATGCTTATTCCCATCGCCTGCTGGGCACCTTCAGCTGGGTGCCAACGGCAGCGCAATGTGCCTCGGGAAAATGGCTTAGCGCCTGGGCCACGGCGCTCAACGCCTCGTCCATGAGCGAGTGGTTGCTCGCCAGCGACGCCCAGCCCAAGCCCACGGCCAGCGCAGCGGCTAGCGCCAAGCAGCTAACGCTGTGGCAACGCGGTGAAGGCGTGCGTGTATTCACCTCACTACCGGCGGCTGACAACTGGGTGGCCGGGCCACGCCTGAACACGGTGTGGGGCGGCGTCAACGACGCGGTGCTGGTCACTGTGCGCCAGCCTTATAGCCAGCAGTTGCTGGGGCATACCGTGTTCCGCCCCAAGAAAATGGCCGACCAGAACGCTTGGGAAGCGGCATTGGCCGCTGCCGTAGCGGGCCAGAAGTGGCCGCAGTTGGTGGTTGGCCGTGAAGCGGCTGATGGTGGGTTGGATCGCACGGAAAAAGCAGAGGGCCACTGGCGTCTGTGGCAGCCACGTTTTGCCGGATTGCTGGTAGATCTGCAGAACCTTGGCGATAGCGATGATTGGGAGGCGGATCGACTTCAGCACTATCTATTGGCTACTGACGGCTCATCGGAAAGCGTAACCAAAACCAGTATGGTCGGCAGGTGCAGCTTTGAGGTCAATGCTTGCTCCCATCGAGAAGATTCTGTCGTGGTGAAAATCCAAAAAAGTCAGGGTGAGTTGGTCTTTCGTCTCAGCGCCCAAGCGAGTTTGAAGGGATATCGTGTGGCGGACTGCGATGACGGCGGTCGGCAGCACTTCACGGATGATGGTAAAGAAATAGCGTACATCGGCACATCAGCGGTTTACAGCGACATGGTCGTTTGGGGGGCTGGGTCGGTCAGCAGCGAGTTCACCTTGATACTTGATTACCCAGAGGCCTGCCGAGACGCCAAACCATTGGTAGTCGGCCATATCGGATATCTGGACGAAAATTACATCTGGCAAAGCGTGAGCGAGGTGAAGTTCACGCCCCCAGCAGCACGCCCGGCCTACGTGCCCCATAGCCCGTTGTGTGAGGACTACGGCAACACGATGTCCTCGCAGATATTCGACGCAGGAGGCGCCAGCGAAACCGGCGTCGACCCGCGCACAGGGCTGTTTCATGCTCATTACCCGATCGCGACCCTACAAGGCGTGGGCGGGCGCGGTCCGGTCTGTGAATTGACGCTGCACTATTCAGCCCTTCGCGGCAACGAGGCGGGTCTTGGCGATGGCTGGGCATGGCGCTTTGCCAGCCTGGAGACGCGCGACCAACGCCTTACCTTGGCAGATGGCACAACCATTACCTTTACCGATGAGGAGTGGGCGACACTGGCCAAAGGCACTCGGGTGACAAAAAAAGCCTGTTTCATCAGCAGTAACCCAGAACGTACCGTTTTCACCCTCGACCTGCCCACCGGGCGGCAAGAAGTGCTCAGCGAGCCCGCTGCGGCGGGTAGCGATACCGTCGAGCACAATGATGAGTTCCGCAAGGAAGTCATACGATTGTTCAAGGCGATCAAGGCCAAAACCACGCCCAAATTTCCCAGTAAGCCAAGCCACTGGACGCAGTACGCATTGGCGGCCATATCCCCGCACGGTTACAGCGGTGCGGCGATGGGCGATTACATTGAAGCGGTAAAAGCTTGGGCTGAAAAAACCAAAGAATTGGATGAGCGGATTGCTTATTACGAGCGAGCTTCCTTGCAACTGCTACCTTCGCGAATCGTCTCCCCCTATGGTGAAACTTTGGAACTTAGCTGGCAGCGTAAAGAAGGCCAGTTTTTATTGCGCCAAGTCAAAAGTGGTGCCGTTGAATTATTTATCGCAAGTTACACGGCCAGTGGGGTGGAAATGAATGTCTGGCCAACCAGTGATTCGGAAAAGTTTCAAGTCAACCTCACTATGCAGGACCATCTGCTGCGGACGTTCAAGCGCAGTGCAGGCGGCAAAGAGACACGTGTCCAGCTTCAACAAGTGGATTGTGATTATTCGGATGACCCGACGTTGGATCGGGTGCTTTATCGCTTGCAGGAGCTTGATGGGTCTGTCGAGCGGGTGGACTATGACAAAGGCCAGGTGACTTTTTCTGATGGGCGACCCGCGTTGCCCAGGGTAGGCAAACATTTCATGCTGCCTGGGAGCGGTAGCGCGAACCGAGTGACGAGATACACATATAAAGGGAGCTACGTGGACGAGGAGCCGAATTTCGGCACGACTTTGCGAAGTGGTGGACTTCATGAGTCCAAACGGTTTGGTCGCGGCGGAGAGATGCTGGCAAGTATCCTCTATGCAGGGGAAGTTGTTGAGTTTGAGGCTCAAAGTGTAAGTCAACCAGGCGGCAAGTTGATGAAGTGTGTGATGAGCGTGGAAGCAGCTAGGCTAGTCCATAAAAATCTGTCTCGCAGACCCGTGGTCTTGCCCAGTCAACTCATTCCAATGGCAAAAGCGTATGCCGAGGCCGAGGGAAGAGAGGATCCCAC